>JAPKZQ010000015.1 GCA_026393675.1 Acidobacteriota bacterium
GCATACTCGGTGAACGTCGAGGGAAGCCGTATGCGGGAAATCCGCACGTACGGTTTGACGAGGGGTTGCTGGTCCGTGCGTGATTCCACGGCGGACTGGGGCCTACTCCACCCGGCTTGCGTGAGCGGGGACGCGGAGGGACCGTCTCTCGTCAGATCCGGGCGCGATCAATCGCGCCCCTGACTCCTGTATTCTGTTTCCCATGCTCCTCGAAACCCGCGCCGTCGCTCCGTTCTTCAAGAATGGCTTCCTGCTTGGCTGCGAGACCACTCGCGAGGCCGTCGTCATCGACCCCGGCGACGAGGCGCAGGAGCTCATCAACCTCATCGACCTCGGTCGGCTGAGCGTCCGATACATCCTGCTGACGCACGCCCACATGGATCACGTGAGCGGCGTCGCCAGGTTGAAGGCGGCTACCGGTGCGCCCATCGGACTTCATCGCGACGACCTGTTCCTCTACGACAGCGCCGTCCAGCAGGGGCTGATGTTTGGCTACAAGGTCGAGCCTCCTCCAAAGCCGGACTTCTTCTATCAGGTCGGCGTGCCGCTGATGTTTGGCAACTACCAGGTGCACGTGCACCACACGCCAGGCCACAGCCCGGGCGGCGTGGCCCTGCAGGTTGGCGCCACCGGCACGGCCGGCAGCGAGATCTTTGTTGGCGACACGCTGTTTGCGGGGTCGATCGGCCGGACCGATCTGCCGGGCGGCGACACGCAGATGCTTATCAACTCGATTCGGACGGTGCTCTTTGGCTTCGGGGATGCCGCCGTCGTCTACCCGGGTCACGGGCCGCAGACGACGATCGGCGACGAGAGGCGGAGCAACCCGTTTCTTCAGGACTGAGTGATCGGATGGTCGCGCTCGAGCATCAGTTCGGCGCGCCCGATCTTCAACACCGCACCCTCGGCGAGCGTCGCTTGCTGCACCCGCTCGCCATTGACCCACGTGCCGTTGGTGCTGTCGAGATCCCGCACCTCGACTGTGCCCTCGGCCGACACCGTGAACCGGCAGTGCAGCCTCGACACAAGCGGCGCATCGATGACGAAGTCCGACCGCGACGATCGGCCGGCCGTCTTGATGTGGCCCGGCATCAGCCGGAACGTCAAAGCGTTCTCGGGATCAACGCCCGGGGCGCGCAGTATCCACATGCAGCTTGTCCTTCAGCCAGCCGACCAGCGTGCCGATGAGCTTGGGGCTGACGGTCCGGTCCTGTAGCGACGAGTACTCGTCCACTTCCCCGGTCACAGCCGGCACCAGCAGGTGATTGATGCCTTCCACCACGGAAAGCTCCGAGCCCGGGTCGTTCTTGCGTGCCTTGGCCATGCCGACCAGCAGTTGACCGTGCTGAGCAGTCACCTGCCGATCGCGATCGCCCTGCAGGATGAGCGTCGGCTGCGCCACCTTACGCATGATCCTGGCCGGGTCGAACGTCAGGAAACTCCTGAACCACGCGGTGTCGGCCTGCCTCTTGTACGCCGGTGGGATTGCCTCCCATCCGTTGCCACTGATGACCGCCGCCTGGATCCTCTTCTGTAGATCCACTCTCCGCTGCTTCTCGTCATCCGGCAGGTTCATCCCATCGAGCGTGTGACGCTGTTGCTCGAGCACAAGGTCGGCGCCGGTCGTGCCCGACGTGGCGATGAGCGCGAGCGCAGCAATCTTCTTCTTCTCCTCGGATGCCGCCAGCATACTGACAAATCCGCCCTCGCTATGGCCGATGAGCGCGATGCGTTTGGGATCAACGTCCTTTCGCTTTTCCAGGTACTTCACGACTGCGCGCACATCGTCTGAGAAGTCGACGATGGTCGCCGATTCGTCGCGGCCGCCACTCTGCCCGACACCGCGCTTGTCGAAACGAATCACCAGGAAGCCGGCGTCGGCAATCGCATTGGCCAGCTGCGCGAAGATGGACACCCCGGCGACGGTTTCGTCGCGATCACCCGGACCGGATCCCGGCACCAGGATCACCGCCGGCCACAGGATGGCAGCGCCGGTTCCCGTCGTGGCCGGCTTGGAGACGGTTGCGGCGAGCGTGAAGCCGCTGGCCTGGATCCGCGCCTGCTCGTCTGTCTGTCGCGCCATCCGCTCGACGCGCGACGACACCGCCGCGATATCGTCGCGGACCACGTCGAGCCCCTGGGACGGCACGCGGAAGCGAACCAACCTGCTGCTTTCGTCCACCCATACCTCAGCCGCCAACGTCGAGTTGGGGTTGACCATCGCGAGGTTATACCGCTTCGCGGCAATCATCCGCGCCGTCGTCTGAATGCGTTCGTCGACGATGCTGTTGAGGCGGATGACAATTTCAACCTGCGGCGCAATGTAGGCCTTGATCTGGCTTCCGGAACTGACCGACGCCAGTCGCAGCGCAAGCGCTTCGAACGCGCCGAAAGCCATGTTCGGCAGCACGACCGTGTCGGCCGCCACGACATCGGTCTTCTGTGATTCCTGACCGCCCTGGATGATGCTGCTCGTGGCCTTCCCGTTCGCGAACGCCGTCTTGAGCACCAGCGGCTGCCCGCGCAACGTCGCGTCAATTTCGAGAGAGAGGGGCTTCCAGTCGCGGTCGTAGCGGAGTTCGAAACGGGCGGTCGACAGGCTGATCGGCACGCCAAGCCGGCCCGTGGCCCGGATTGTCCACCCTTCTGCCGATGCCGTGACGGTGACCTGCTCGGAGCCTATCGCCGCACCCGACAGGAAGACCGTGAAGTTGGCGGGCGTTGCCTGCCCGGGTGCCGGGGGAGGCTGTGCTGGCGCCTGTGACGCGGTTCCTAGGATGAGGACTGCGGCAAGGATAGAATGGAATCGAGCCATAACGAGACTGAGCATATCAGCAAATTGTGCGACGAAACCTGTCGCGTCGAACCATGCTTTCACCCGACCAGATACGCCAATACACGGACGTTCGTGGGGGTGCCGCCCTCCTCGATCGGCACCACCGTGGCCGCATTGCCGTGCGGGGCAACGACCGGAAGTCGTTCCTGCAGGCCCTTTTGACAAACGACATTGTGGCGCTTGGTCCGGGCTCGGGATGCTACGCCGCGCTGCTGACACCGCTTGGGCGGATGGTGACCGATATGCGCGTCTTCGAGCTGGGGGACGCGACGCTGCTGGAGGTGCCGGGCGCCGTCAAGGACATGCTCGTTGCCAGGCTCGACCAGCTGATCTTCAGTGAGGACGTGCAGTTGGGAGATCTGACCGACGAGCTCGGATGCGTGAGCGTCCAGGGGCCACTGGCCGCGGCGATGGTTCGACGGGCGTTGGGGGGTCGACCGGGAAGTGAGCCGACAAAACTCACTGGCGATTTGGCGGATTGGCCCGCGTTTCAGAACCGGCGAATCGACCTCGACAAAGAGGTAGGCATCCTGGCACGCGTCGACGAATTCGGCCTGCCCGGATTCCTGATTCTTGCGCCGCCGAGTCGACTGCCCGCACTGGCTGCGGCCATCTCCGCATCTGGCGCAATCGTGCCGGATGACGAGGTCGTTGAAACACTTCGCATCGAGAGCGGGACGCCGTTGTTTCTCGTCGACATGACCGACGACACGATTCCGCTCGAGGCGGGCATCGAAGCACTGGCCATCAGCTCGACCAAGGGCTGCTACCCCGGCCAGGAGGTCATCGTCCGCATTCGCGATCGCGGGCACGGGCGGATTGTCCGCAAACTGGTCGGCCTCGCCATTGACGGCGATGCCGAGCCGTCGCCCGGGGACAGGCTGCTCGTTGACGGGAAGGATGTTGGACACGTGACCAGCGCCGCGCACTCACCGGCGCTGGGAAAGCCGATTGCGCTCGGATACGTCCACCGCGACCACATCGCGCCCGGCAGTCGTATTACCGTCGCGCACGGCGATGCGAGCCTCGCTGCGACCGTCACTGCACTGCCGTTCGTCTAGATCTTTCCGGCGATGAGTCTCCGCACCAGTTCGTAGTCGGCCGGCGGGAGTGGAAAGCTGCCGAGTTCCGAGCGCGACACCCAGCGTATCTTCTGTCCAAGGACCGGCCGCGGGTCGCTTCTCAACTCACACCGGAAGAAGCGCAACTCAACCGTGCGTTCCGGGTACTCGTGTGTGGTGGCGAGAAGCTCGACGCCTACATCTATTTCAGCATCGAGTTCCTCCTTGATCTCCCGGATCAAACTGGCCTCGAGCGTCTCGTTCTGGTGGCACTTGCCGCCCGGAAACTCCCAATGTCCGGCCAGATGCGTGCCCTCGAGCCGGCGCGTCATCAGGAACGCCCCGTCTCGCTCGATGACTGCCGCCGTGACGAGCACGTGCCGCCGATCGCTCATTCTCATTTCAGTCTCATTTTCGCACGCGCGTCGCGCGCCGGGCTAAACGGGTATGAGCGGCACATCGACGACATGGTGCACTCGGAGCACTTTGGCTTCCGCGCGACACACACCATCGCGCCGAAGTCCATGAGCGCCTGGTTGAAATCAAAGACGCGTTTGTGGGGCATCGTGATGTCGGCGAGCGACCAAAGGTGTTTCTTTATCCGGTGCGTTGTGGAATCGCCGCGGCTTACGAAGATTCTGAACAGGACCCGTGCGATATTGGTGTCGAGAATCGCGGCCCGCTGTTTGAACGCAAAGCTCAGCACGGCTCCGGCTGTGTAGGGACCGATACCCTTGAACGACAGCAGCGTCGCGGGGTCGGACGGCAGCTCGCCGCCATAGTTCACAACGGCCTCGCGGGCGATGGCGTGCAGGCGACGCGGGCGGATGTTGTAGCCCAACGGGTACCACGTCTTGACCACCTCGTCTTCCGGCGTCGCGGCCAGCGCGTCAAACGACGGGTACTTCTCGAGCCACTCCTCGTACTTTGGCAAGACGCGGTCGACCTGCGTCTGCTGGAGCATCACCTCCGACACCAGGATGTGGTAGGGATCGTCGGTCTCGCGCCAGGGCAGGTCGCGGCCGTTCCGGTCGTACCAGTCCAGCAGTTCTCGCCGGAACTTCTGCCGCAGGCCGGGTTCTGGCAGCCGGCCGGCCTGAGGGCGTGACGGGAGCGTGGTTCTCTTGGGCATACTCTTCCAACACACTTATAATCCAAGCGGCATGAAGATCTACACTCGAACTGGCGATACGGGAACCACAAGTCTTTTCGACGGCACCCGAATTGCGAAATCCGACCCGCGTGTGGACGCCTATGGCGAAGTCGACGAAGCCAACGCCGTGCTCGGTCTAGCGCGGGCTTCTGGCCTCGACTCGGACCTCGACGACATGCTGGTTCAGATCCAGCGCGATCTGTTTGCGCTCGGATCCCGGCTGGCGGATCCGACCGAGCGCATTGCCGGGCGTGTGGAAAAGGCCGCGGTCGGACAGCAGGACGTGGCGCGGCTCGAGGGCTGGATCGACCAACTCGAGGAGGAACTCACGCCGCTTCGTCGCTTCATCCTTCCTGGAGGCGCCATGACCGGTGCCGCGCTCCACCTCGCGCGGACGGTCTTTCGCCGCGCCGAACGTCGCATGGTGGCGCTTGGTGTTCTGGAACCCACGCTTCTGGCCTACGCCAATCGTCTCTCCGATCTGCTCTTTGTCATGGCCCGGGCCGCGAACCGCCGGGCTGGCATGCCCGAGGTCGAGTGGTGAACGTCGGCGAGGCCTACACGATCTGCCAGCGCCTCGCCCGCACGCATTACGAGAACTTCCCGGTGGCGTCGTACCTGCTGCCGCGTCCGATGCGCCCGCATATCGCGGCAATCTACGCCTTCGCCCGCACGGCGGACGACTTCGCCGATGAAGGCGTGCTAGCCGCCGATGAGCGCCTGGCGCGTCTCGACGATTGGCTCCTGCGGCTCAGGTCATCCGCCACTCGGGATGTGCACGACGGCACGTCGGAGGCTGATGCCATCTTCGTGGCGCTTGCCAACACGATTCGCGAGCGCGCACTGCCGGTCGGCCTGTTCGAAGATCTGTTGAGCGCGTTTCGCCAGGACGTGACGACGACCCGCTATGAGTCCTGGCCGGACGTGCTCGACTACTGTCGCCGGTCGGCCAATCCGGTCGGGCGACTCGTCCTCCGTGTTGCGGGCCACGACAACGAGGACCTCGATCGGGCGTCCGATGCGGTCTGCACTGCGTTGCAGCTCACCAACTTCTGGCAGGATGTCGCACGCGACTGGCGAAAGGGCCGGCTGTATGTGCCACTCTCCGACATGCGCTCATTCGGCGCGCTCGCGAAGGACCTCGAGAGGCAGTGTTTCACCGTGAACTGGCGCAGCGTGCTGTCGTTGATGGCCGACCGCACACGGGCGCTCTACGACGATGGCCGGCGCGTCTGCGATGGCGTCACCGGCCGTTTCCGCTTCGAACTGCGGATGACATGGCTCGGCGGCCGGCGCATTCTCGATGCGCTCGAACGCGACAGCTTCGATGTGTTCACAAAACGGCCCACGCTCGGGCCGAGCGACATCCCCGCGCTCGCGTGGGGCGCGTTTACGTGGCGCGCGTCACACCCGGGAAACTGAGTGCTTCGACTCGCAAGTACGGTTGCCTGGTTCCTGCGAGCCGATCCGGTGGAAAATGCTCGCTCAGCACAACGTCCTGAGTGAGTAAAACCGATTTCAAGACCCGTTCTTGCGGCCGTAGAACAGGCCGCTCACGCAGGTCTTGAAACCGTCCCCAGTCTCGTTGTCGAGTTCACGAATCGAAGGGCTGAGCCGATCACATGGCCAGACGCGACACTAGCTTCTACTACTCCTTCGTCGTGCTGCCGCGCGACCAGCGTCGCGCCATCATGGCCGTGTGGGACTTCTGCCGCGCCGTCGACGATGCGGTCGATGAGCAGGCAGGAAACGCCGACCGGGTAGTCGCGAGAACAACCGCGGTGGCGGAGTTGGCCAAGTGGCGCCGCGAACTCGCGGCGTCGTTCGATGGCGGGCCGCTCGAAACGACCGTCGCGCGAAACCTCGTGCCGCACATCTCGGCGTTCAATCTGCCGCGCCGGGCCTTCGAAGACGTGATCGACGGCGTGGAGATGGACCTCGACGAGCGCCGCTATGCCACTTTCGACGATCTCCACCAGTACTGCCTTCGGGTGGCGTCGGCCGTGGGCCTGATCTGCATCGAGATCTTCGGTTACAAAGATGCCCGCTGCCGGGAGTACGCGCTCAATCTCGGCGTGGCGCTCCAGTTGACCAATATCCTCAGGGATCTCGGCAAGGATCTGGGTATTGGGAGACTCTATCTGCCTCAGGACGATCTGGCCCGCTGCGGCGTGACCGAGGACGCGTTGCGCGCCGGCGTGGTATCGGGGCCGGTGCGGAGTCTTCTGACGCTCGAGGCGGAGAAGGCCCGCGACTACTACAGGCGCGCTGCCCTTGCGCTGCCTCCAATCGACGCGCGCCGTCTCGTGGCGGCGCGCATCATGGGCGCCATCTACTTCGATCTCCTGCGGCGCATCGAGCGCAGCGGATACGCCGTGTTCGGGCCGGCCATCCGCGCTCCGCGCTGGCGCAAGGCGTTTCTTGCCGCAAAGGTATGGACGCAGTCCATGCTTGGCCTTCCCGTCGAACGCTCCATGGCTGGCGCCGAACCGAGATGAGCGACCACACGTTCGACGTGATCGTCATCGGCGGAGGCGTGGCAGGGTTGAGCACCGCTACGGCGCTCGTCGAGCAGGGCGCCCGCGTGCTGGTCGTTGAAGCGCGCCCCGCTCTCGGGGGCCGGGCTTCGTCGCACCATGACCCCACCACGGGCGAGATCGTTGACAACGGCCAGCATATCCTCCTGGGCTGCTATCGCGAGTCGTTTGCCTTCCTCAAGCGGATCGGCGCCGAATCATCTGTTCGTCTACAACCGTCGCTGGAAGTGCCGTACGTCGATCCGGCAGGGGTTCGGACTACGTTGAGTTGCCCCGCATTACCCGCGCCGTTTCATCTGCTTGCCGGCTTGATGGAGTGGGACGCGCTGTCGTGGACCGATCGGCTGTCGGCGCTCCGGATGGGGCCCGTGATCAGGATGACGCAGCAGCAACTGCGCGGCCGCACCGACAGGATTGCGGCCTCGCCCGAAGAGACGGTCGAAGACTGGCTCGTCCGCAATGGGCAGCGCCGCCGCCTCCGCGAGATGTTGTGGGAGCCGCTTGCGCTGGCCGCACTCAATCAGCCGGCGCACGAAGCCGCGGCGCCGACGTTTGCCCGGGTGCTCGCCGAGATGTTCGGTCGCGACCCGCAGGCCTCGGCACTCGGGCTTCCCGCGCGCGCGCTCGCCGAGACCTATGCTGAGCCCGCCCGGCAGTTCATCGAACAGCGAGGCGGGGAAGTGCGCACCAACGCCCTCGCAAAGGTGATCGTCGACGGCGGGCGAGCAGTCGGTGTCCGCGTCCGGAGCGGCGGCGAGCATCGCGCCGGTGCCGTTGTGTCGGCGGTGCCGTGGTTTGCGCTGGCCGATCTGTTCGACAGGCGGCTGCCAGAACTGACTGACGTTCTGGATAACGCCAGCCGGATGGGCTCGTATCCGATCGTCACAGTGAATCTCTGGCTCGACCGGGCCGTGCTCGAGACGCCATTCGTGGGACTGCCCGGTCGCGCGATGCAGTGGATCTTCGAGAAGCGCCTGATTCTCGGGGAGGCCGCGACCCATCTCTCCCTGGTCTCGAGCGGCGCGTCCGACATCGTCTCGCGCGGCAACGCCGAACTTGTGGCGCTCGCCCTGAGCGAACTTTGCGACGGCATACCAGCGGCCCGCGCCGCGACGTTGAAACACGCGACGGTCGTGCGGGAGCGGCGTGCCACCTTTTCGCTCGCGCCAGGCGAGCCGCCTCGACCGGGCGCAAAGACGAACCTCGCAGGATTCGTGCTGGCGGGCGATTGGACCGACACGGGCTTGCCAGGTACCATTGAGAGCGCCGCCGCGAGCGGACACGTTGCGGCTGTTCTGGTGCTCGGGCCACGGCCCACGTCAATCTGATCTGGATTCCGGCGGACCGCCCGAATGACCCTTTTTTCGCGTCATGCCGGCGAAAGCCGGCATCCAGGGGCGAAACAGAAGCAAGGAGTTCATTGAACGATGGCGCTCTCGCTCAATAAACCCAAGCTCGACAATCTTACCGGCGACATCTGGAAATCTGCCGAGCGCCTGCGCGGCAAGTTCAAGGCGTACGAATACCAGAGCGTCATCCTCCCGATCATCGTCATCCGGCGGCTGGAATGCGTGCTGCTGGCCTGGCGCGAGGCCAAGAGCGCCGAGGTGTTGGCCAGGCGGCCCAAGCTCACCGAGAAGGAGCTTGCCAAGCTGGTTAAGGAACTCGAACTCAATCCCCAGCAGTCGCCCTTTTCGAACAAGACCAAATGGACGCTGCGCAGGGTTTATGAGGAAGATCACACGCTGCTGGAAGAGAACTTCCGCGCCTACATCAACGGTTTCTCCAAGAACGTTGACGACATCATCGAGCACTTCAATTACCGGGCCACCATCGCCACGATGGTGAAGAACAACCGGCTCGCCCCAATCCTGAATCAGTACAAGGAACTGGAGCTTGGCCCGGACCATCTTTCCGGTCTCGAGATGGGCTACATCTACGAGGAGCTGCTGCGACGCTTCTCGGAACAAAGCGGCGAGGAGGCCGGGGAACACTTCACCCCGCGCGAAGTCATCCGGCTGATGGTCGAGTTGCTGGAGATTCCGATCCCCGACCGGCACGTCTCGATCTACGACCCCGCCTGCGGCACGGGCGGCATGTTGTCCGTGGCCAAGGAACACCTGCTCGACCGCGCCGGCACACCCGCACAGCGAGACAACGTCGAGAAGTTCGTCACTGTCCACGGGCAGGAACTGTCCCCGACGAACTACGCCATCTGTCAGGCCGACCTGCTCATCAAGAACGACCAGCAGGCCAAGGTCTTCCTCGGCAACTCGCTCATCCCCCACGAGGCGCACAGCAAAGAGCCGGGCGACCAGCTTCCCGAAACCAAGTTCCAATTCGACTTCATGCTCAGCAATCCGCCTTTCGGCGTCACCTGGGGCGGCAAGGACGGCTATGAGAAGGAAGCCCGGAAACTGGAGAAGACCCGCTACCAGGCCGGCATGCCGCGGGTAAACGACGGCGCGCTGCTGTTCCTGCAGACCATGCTGGCCAAGATGCAGACACCGAAGAAGGGCTTGCCTGCCGAAGCCTCGGCGCAGGCAGGCGGCAGCCACCTTGCCATCATCTTCAACGGCTCGCCGCTCTCGAATGGCGACTGCGGCTCAGGCGAGAGCGAGATTCGCCGCTGGATTCTGGAGAACGACTGGCTCGACGCCATCGTCATGCTGCCCGACCAGCTCTTCTACAACACCGGCATCTTCACCTACATCTGGCTTCTGCGAAACGAGAAGCCAGCCGGCCATCGCAGGCGCGTGATGCTCATCGACGCCCGCCTGCAATTCGAGAAGGAGCCGAAGTCGTTCGGCAATAAGCGCAACAGGATGACCGAGGTGCACCGGGAGTGGATCGAGGAGCGTTACCAGAAGGGTTGGAAGCCTGGCTTTGACGATGAGCACGTGAAGCTGTTTCGCGAGAAGGACTTTGCGTTCCATAAGGTCAAGGTGGTTTTCTGGCAGACCGACGAACACGACAAGCCGGCCATCATTACCGAGCCCTACGAGAAAGCATTCACCGCCGCCAACCTCGCCAAGGAGCAGGCCTTCTACGACAGCGACCTCACCTTCCGCGTGCGCGTGAAGGCGGATAACAAAGAGAAGATCGTGGAGTTCGTCCTCAAGCCGGGCGACGGCGCCGCGAAGAAAGTGAAAGCGGCCCTGGGCGACCGGCCGGAGATTCTCTCCGTCGAATGGACGCACCGGCACTACGTCCAGGACGACGAATACATCCCGCACGGCGAGGACATCGAGACGTTTCTGAAGCGGGAAATAGCCAAGCCCATCATCCGCTGGGAGGACAGCCCGCAGCTCGGATACGAAATCCTGCCCAACAAGTACTTCTACCGCTACCAGCCGCCCACGCCCGCGAAGGACTTGTTGGAGGAGTTTTGGCGACTGGAGAAGGAGGCGGAGAAGATGTTGGAGGGGCTGGCTCAATGAAAAACGCAAACGCCCCGACCGTGATGACCTCGCCGGAATACCGGCAGTTCATCGAGGACCTGAAGATGCGGGTGAACTTCGCCCGCATCTCGGTGGCGCGGGCCGTGAACCGCGACCTGATCCTGCTCTACTGGGACATCGGGCGCGAAATCGTGGAGAAACAACAGACGCTGGGCTGGGGCGATGCTGTCGTGCAAATGGTGGCGGCGGACTTGCGACGCGCGTTTCCGGAAATGCGCGGATTCTCTCTGGCAAACGTCTGGCGGATGCGCCAACTCCACATGGTGTATTCCAGTGAGGCAATTCTCGCACAAGCTGTGCGAGAATTGGCGGCGCCTGTCCCTTGGGGACATCACGTCCTTCTTCTCGGCAGGATTAAATCCCCGCCAGAGTTGCTCTACTACCTCCGCGCCACTGCCCGGTTCGGCTGGTCCCGCAACGTCCTGCTCAACCAGATCAAGGCCGGTACGTATGAACGGGCGGTGACGGAGAAGAAGACGCACAATTGTCGTGCGGGCGGTTCTTCCCGAACGGGGCACTCCGTGACCAAGCATGTCTACCGCTACCAGCCGCCCACGCCCGCGAAAGAGTTGCTCGCGGAGTTTTGGAAGCTGGAGAGGGAGGCGGAGAAGATGCTGGAGGGGTTGGCGAAATGAGTGGTGTCCCGACGGGCTGGGCAAGCGATCGCCTTAAGGACGTCGCTGCGATCAACGCGGTCGCGCTGTCCGCTGGGACAGACCCCGACTACGAGTTCGACTACCTTGAGATCTCGAACGTCGACTACCACGGCATCGTTGACCCGAATGCCATCGAACGACTTCGTTTCGAAGATGCGCCGTCGCGCGCGCGGCGAGGGGTGGCTGCCGGGAGTACCGTGATTTCATCAGTGAGGCCGAATCTGCAGGCTGTCGCCTTCTTTCCGGATGCTCCGCCACACTTCGTATGTTCAACCGGCTTCAATGTCGTGGAGCCACAACCGAGCAGGCTGTCACCGCAATTCGCCTACTACCACCTTATATCCGAGAACGCGCGCCAGTATTTAGAGGCGGCAGCAACCGGTGTTGGCTATCCCGCAGTTGGGGACAAGGAATTCAACGCCATAGCGGTCTCGCTACCGCCCTTGCCCGAGCAACAGCGCATCGCGGCGTATCTGGATGCGAGTTGCGCAGCAATTGACGCGGCGGTCACCGCCAAGCGCCGTCAACTCGACACCCTCGACGCACTCCGCAAGGCCATCATTCAACGTGCTGTCACACGCGGCATCTCAGACCGCGTCGTTCTGGAATCGACCGGCAATGCGTGGATGGAGAGCATTCCGCGTGGTTGGAGACTTGTCTGCCTCAAGCGCATCGCTGAAATTCAGGGCGGCCTCACTCTCGGTAAGCAATACGACGGGCCGCTCATCGAGCGTCCGTACTTGCGTGTCGGCAATGTGCAGGACGGCCACCTCGATCTGGCGGACGTGTCCGTGATTGAACTTCCCGCCAGCGTAGCGGCAGGTGTCGAGCTTCGTCCCAACGATGTGTTGATGACCGAGGGCGGCGACCTTGACAAGCTTGGCCGGGGCCACGTGTGGAAGGGCGAGATACCGGGATGCCTGCACCAAAACCACATTTTCGCGGTGCGTTGCACCCTCCACAAGCTGAAGCCGACGTTCCTCGCCTATGTCACTGCTGCCAAGTACGGGCGCGATTACTTCGAGGCTACCGGAAAAAAGACAACCAACCTCGCATGCACGAACGCCACCAAGGTCGGCGAGTTTCCCATTCCGTTGCCCCCGTTGACCGAACAAGAAGCTATTTGCGCTCACCTTGAAGAGGAACTCGGCGAACTGAAGGGCATCGTCAGCTGCATCGAATCCCAGATCGCCACCCTCACCGCCTACCGCAAGTCGCTGATTCATGAGTGCGTCACCGGCCGGCGGCAAGTGACCGACGAGGACGTGCGGCGCGCAGGGCACAGCGAGAGAAGTCAGCCGACGGAGCGCATGGCATGACACCTCGGAAGCCGACGAAGCGAGCGAGCGTGGCGTTGCCCGCCGCAAAGCCAATCGCGCTGATATCGGATGTTCGGGAGCTGATTCTCCAAGCCCGCGCGGGCGTGGCGCGGGCGGTGGACTCGGGGCTGACTACGCTGTACTGGCATGTGGGGCGCCGCATCCGCCAAGACATCTTGAAGGAAAAACGGGCCGAGTATGGCCGGCAAATTGTCTCGGCACTGGGGAGACAATTGGAGAGGGAGTTTGGCCGGGGCTTCTCGGAAAAATCGCTGCGCCACATGGTCCGCTTTGTCGAGGCTTTTCCCGATGTCCAGATTGTCTCGGCACTGCTGAGACAATTGTCGTGGACACACTTCGTCACGCTCATCTACCTTGATGACGCGTTGAAGCGAGACTTCTACGCTGAGATGTGCCGGATCGAGCGGTGGAGCACACGTACGCTGGAGAAGAAGATTGGCTCCATGTTGTTTGAACGCACCGCGCTGTCGCGGAAACCGGAGAAACTCGCGGCGCTGGAACTGAAGCAACTGCGGGAAGAAGACAAACTGACGCCTGATCTCGTCTTCCGCGACCCGTATCTGCTTGATTTTCTCGGGCTGAAGGACAGCTACGCGGAAAAGGACATGGAAGCCGCCATTCTCCGCGAGATGGAGTCGTTCATTCTCGAATTGGGAGTCGGATTCGCCTTTCTCGAACGACAGAAGCGCATCACGGTGGACGGCGAGGACTATTACCTCGACTTGCTGTTCTATCACCGCCCTCTGCGGCGGTTGGTGGCCATCGAACTGAAGTTGTCGGAATTCCGGCCCGGCGATAAAGGTCAGATGGAGCTGTACCTGAGGTGGCTCGACCGCTACGAGCGCAAGGATGGCGAGGACAAGCCCATCGGATTGATCCTCTGCGCGGGCAAGCGGCACGAAACGGTCGAATTGCTGGATCTGGAGCGAAGCGGCATCCGCGTATCGTCCTACTGGGCTGAAGCGCTGCCCAAACGAGAACTGGAACGCAAACTCCGCGACGCTGTTCGCCTGGCGCGTGCCCGGCTCGAATCCGGGAAGGCGGGAGGGACCGACGGTGCCTAAGCGAAAGAAGACCCCCGAGCTGACCTTTCAGCAGCACATCGAGGACTTCCTCATTCGCGAGCATCGTTATGGTGTGCTCGAACAGTCCGACATCACGGACACCGAGCATTTCATTGCCGAAGACCAGCTCTGGGCCTTCCTCATAGCCACGCAGTGCGACACGCTCAAGAAGCTGACGGACGACTACGGAACAGACGCGCGCGAAGAGGTGTTCAAGGCCCTTCGCAAGGAATTGGAGCACACGCCGCTGTGGATGCTCCTCCGCCACGGACTGAAAGTGCGTGGGCTCGAGTTGCGGCTCTACTACCCCAAGCCTCGCTCCGCCGAGAGCGCCGCCGTCGCAAAACACGGTGAGAACCGCATCACCTTCCGCCCGCACTTCTACTTCGGCGAGACCAACCAGGAGATTGATTTCGCCTTCTTCCTCAACGGCCTGCCCATCGTGGCGCTGGAGTTGAAACACGAGAAGAACCAGACCGTGCACGACGCCGTCGCGCAGTTCGCCACCCGCGACCACGCACGCAAGATCTTCCAGCATCCGTTCCTCTACCTCGCCGCCGACACGAGCGACGTGATGGCCGCCACCGACCCGCGCCGGGAACAGAACTTCCGCTGGCACAACACGGGCCTGACGAACGAAGCCGTCACCAAAGATGGCAGCGAATACCCGGTAGAGTTTCTCTACCGCGAGGTGTTGGCGAAGGACCAGTTGCTCGAAGCGCTCTCGTTCTTTCTCGTCCGCGTGCCCCAGCGCGACGCGGAGGACGACAAGCCGGAGCGTCCGGCCTTCACCCTGTTCCCGCGCTACCACCAGAGCCGCACGGTGCGAAAGGTGGCGGACGACATCTCGGCACAATTCGCCGCGAAGGCCGACATCGGCCGCAAGTATCTCGTCAATCATTCGGCGGGCAGCGGTAAGACGCTGACCATGTGCTGGCTGGCGGACCGCCTCCACAGCCTATTCAAGCCCGGCACGAGCGAGAAACTCGTCGACCTGGTGTTCATCCTCACAGACCGGAAATCGCTCGATACGAATATCAAGGACGAAATCGAGAACTTCTCTCACCTCAAGGATGTCGTTGGTCTGGCGCGGAAGGCCGAAGACCTGCCGCGGTTCTTGAAGGGGCGCAAGCCGATCATTGTCACCACGCAGCAGAAGTTCGCTTACGTGCTGGACGAGATCGAGAAGAACCCCGAATTGAAGAAACTCCGGGTCGCTTTCCTGATTGATGAAGCCCACCGCTCGCAGGAAGGCCAGATGGGCGCAGCCATCCGGTTGCCGTTCCGCAAAACTGACGAACCTGATGCCGAGGCCCCCGAGGTTGACCCGGAAGAGCAGCTCGCCAAGATCATCCGCGAGCATGACCTCAATCAGATGATCGTTGCGTTCACCGCTACGCCTGCGCCGGCCACCGTCACCCTGTTCGGCGAACCGTTCGACACCTACTCCGAGGCCGAGGCCATCGCCGAAGGCTACATCGTGGATGTGGCGGCCAGCATCATTTCCTACAAGACGCTCTACAACCTGCATTGCCCGGTCGTGCCCAAACTGGACGAGGAGAAGCTCTATCCCAAGGGGGTCGTGTCCAAGGCGCTCCAGAACGTGGCCTTCCAGGATGATGGGCTGATTCAGTACAAGGCCGAGGTGATGCTGCGCATCTTCGAGAAGGACGTGATGCCGCTCATTGGCGGACGCGCCAAGGCGATGATCGTAACCGCCTCCCGCGTCGCCGGGCTGCGTTATTTCCAGATCATCAAGGAGAAACTCAAAGAGCGCGGCGCAGCCTACAAGGCGCTCTACGCCTTCTCGGATTTCGTTCATCCGACAACCAACGCGGCGATTAGCGAGCACGCAGTCAATGAGTTGAAGGACGGAGAGCTGATCGAGCAGCGATTTGAAGGCGACAACTACCGCTTGATGGTCGTGGCCAACAAGTTCCAGACCGGGTTCGATCAACCCCTGCTGGCCGGCATGTTCCTCGACAAGCCCGTCGTGGACCGAAACGCCGTTCAGACGCTGTCACGCCTGAACCGCTGCCACGAAGGCAAGGATCGTGTCGTGGTCGTGGACTTCACCAACAACGCCAAAGCGATCCTCAAGGCGTTCGTCAAGTACCGAAAAGGCACTCCGTTCGAGCCGGAAGAGCCGGACCAGGAGCTTTGCCCGAGGTTACACGCCGAGATTCTGGCTGCGGGGGTGTTCACACAGAAGGATGCCGCCGATCTCGCAAGACTGCTCGCGACCGGCACGGATGCCCAGGTGCAGTTCTCGGTCAATGCGCTGCGGACCCGCTTTCAGGCGAAGCTCACCGACCGGGAAGAACGCAAGGAGTTCGTTTACCTGCTCGCCCGCTTCGTGAAGAGCTTTCACTTCCTCACGTGCTTCTTCACCTTTGCGCCGGAGATCAGGCAACTCGCCACGTTTGCCGAATACGTCGGCCCGCAGCTCATCAAGGCAGGCAGTGTGTCGGAGCTGATGAAGCAGATTCGCCAGACGGAAGTCATCAAGGCCGCTGTTGAGTATCAGGGCGTAGAAAGTGGCGGAGGAACGGTCAAACTCAAACCGGGCACGGGGAAGAAGGGCGCTGGCCCGCCCCCGAAGAAGGTGTCCGTTCAGGACATGATCGCGGAGATCCAAGCCAGGTTCGACATCAGCGACGAGGAAGCGCTCTACATCAAGCAGGTCACGGAGGAGAAAGTCGCCGACCTGGCCATTCGCAGCACCGTCACGGCCCACCGGGACGACCGCATCTATCTCGAAGGCGCCTATCGCTGGCAGGTGAACGGCGAGATTCAGACCGCTTATGATGAACGAGAGCGCTACGAGGAACTGGCGGATCTCAAGTACACGGACACCGGGGGTATCTTCGACATCATGGCGGTCACCGTGATCCAGCACCATCTGTCATTCGCGGCATGAGGCTATGAACAAGACGATTCACCAGATGCCCGAGTCCGACCGGCCGCGAGAGAAGCTGCTCCGGAAAGGCGCGGCTGCCTTGAGCGATCGGGAACTGCTCGCCGTTCTGCTTGGGAAAGGCACGCCAGGGATGGATGTCATGACCCTCGCCGGGAAGCTGGCGCGGCTCCTTGACGAGAAGGGCCTGGAAGTGAAGGCCGAAGACCTGACGCAGTTCGAAGGCGTGGGCGACGCGAAGGCCACCCTGATTCTCGCGGCGATCGAGTTCGCCCGCCGTCGCATCAAGCCGGCGGGTGCGAAGATCATCACCCCGGCGGATCTGCTGCCCCACATCCGGCACTACACCGATCGGAAGCAGGAGCACTTCTTATGCGCCAGCATCAATGGAGCGAACGAAATTCTGAACATCCGCGTCGTGTCGATTGGCCTGATTGACCGGAGTCCGGTCCACCCGCGCGAGGTCTTCGCGGATGCACTTGCCGAACGTGCTTCGGCGGTCATCGTTGCTCACAATCACCCCAGCGGTGGCGTTGAACCGTCGCAAAGCGACATCAACATCACCGCTCAGCTCAAGGCGGCGGGTGAAATCGTAGGCATCGAGCTGCTGGACCACATCATCTTCGACAGAAGTGAGCACTACAGTTTTCTGGAAGCTGGAAGGCTGTAAGGCCAGATGAACTCGATCATCGTCCACTACCAGGAGATTGCGCTGAAGGGCCGCAACAGGCCCTATTTCATCGCGAAGCTCGTTCGTAACCTGCGCAGGCAGACCTCCGACATCGGCGTGCAGGACGTGCGGGCGCTCATGGGCCGGATTGAGATCGTGCTCGGACCGTCGGCCGACTTCGACCGCGTCAAGGAGCGACTGCTCCACGTCTTCGGCATCGCGAACTTCTCAAAGGCCGGGCGGGTCGCGCTCGATTTCGACGGGCTCTGCAAGGCCATCCTGGCCGACCTGGCGGATCATGCGCCGGTGACGTTCCGGGTCAATGCGAAGCGCGCCGACAAGCGCTTTCCGATGACCTCCCCGCAAATCGAACGCGAGATCGGTGGGCGCATCGTCGAAGCGCTCGGCTGGAAGGTCAAGCTCGATCACCCGGAACTGGCGGTCAACGTCGAACTGCTCTCGAACCAGGCGTTCTACTCATTTGGCAAGCAGAAAGCCGCCGGCGGCATGCCGACCGGTGTGAGCGGGCGCGTCGCGTGCCTGCTGTCGGGCGGGATCGATTCCCCTGTCGCGGCCTACCGGCTGATGAAGCGCGGGTGTTCGGTCGTGCCCATCCACTTCCACAGCTATCCGTTCGTCTCGCGCGCGTCGCAGGAGAAGGTGCGCGAGATTGTCGAGATCCTGACGCGGTACCAGATGAAGACCACGCTGAAGCTCGTGCCCTTTGGCGAGCTGCAGCGGCAGATTGTGTTGACCGTGCCGCCGCCGCTTCGCGTCGTGATCTACCGGCGCATGATGCTGCGCATAGCCGAGCGCCTCGCGCGGGACACTCGCGCCCGGGCGCTTGTCACCGGCGAGGTGATTGGACAGGTTGCGTCGCAGACGCTCGAGAATCTCACCGTCATTGCCTCGGTGACCAACCTGCAGATCCTGAGGCCGCTTATTGGCATGGACAAGGAGGAGATCATCGTCGAGGCCCAGCGCATCGGGACCTACGAGGTTTCAATCGTGCCCGACCAGGACTGCTGCCAGCTGTTCACGCCGCGCAGCCCGGAGACTCACGCACGCGGCTGGCAGGTCGATGCGGCGGAGGCGAAGTTGCCGATCGAGGACATGGTGGCATCGGCCATCGCGGCCACCGTGACGGAGAGTTTCGAGTTCCCGGCCTGTCCTGAGCGAGCGCCGGAATCAAGCGGCGAGTCGAAGGGCCCGCAGCCGGACGCCGAGGGCGATCCTGGCCCTGAGTTAGCTTGAGTCGAAGAGCGCGTCGAGGGGCCAGCCGAGTCGAAGGGCCAGCCCTGAGCGAGCTCAGGTTGAACGAGCGAGTCGAAGGGTAGAATAAGACAGTGTCCTGGTCTCTAGTCACTGACTGGCAGGTGAACCCATGGTGTTCGAATCCGTCGCGCAGATGATTGACGCGTTGAAGCCGGCCGTTGTCCTGGCCGGAGACAGGGTCCAGGTGGCCGGCGAGGTTCCGGCAGCGGCCATTGATCGGCTGGCCTGGACGGCCGCGTTCGGGGCGTCCGCGGACGTTAGAGGGACCGCGCGGTGGATCATCCGCGGCATCGGTGTTCACCAGGGCGTGGTGCCCGCGTCGATCCACGACTTGTATGTGGCGATCGGACGAGGGGATGCGAAGGGATTCACCGTGCCCGCCATGAACCTCCGCGCAATGACGTACGACACGGCGCGAGCGGTGTTCCGGGCGGCAATCGCCCTCAAGGTCGGCGCGTTCATTCTCGAGATTGCGCGTTCCGAGATCGGGTACACCGAGCAGCGTCCGCACGAGTACTCAGCCATCCTGCTCGCCGCGGCACTGCGTGAGGGCTTCAACGGACCGCTCTTCATCCAGGGCGATCACGTCCAGGTGAACGCGAAGAAGTTCGCGGGCCCGGAGTGCGAGAAGGAGCTGGCGACGCTGCGTGACTTGATCCAGGAGGAGATTGCGGCTGGGTTCTACAACATCGACATCGACACCTCGACGCTGGTCGATCTCGACCAGCCCACGCTCGACGAGCAGCAGCGCGTGAACTGCGAGCAGGCGGCCGCCTTTACGCGGCACGTCAGGGGTCTCGAGCCGAAGGGCGTGATCATTTCCATCGGTGGGGAGATTGGCGAGGTGGGCGGCAAGAACTCGGATGCGCACGAACTGCGGGCGTTCATGGCGGGGTACGACAGGGCGCGCGGCAGCCTGGTCGGCATCAGCAAGATCAGCATCCAGACCGGCACGGCCCACGGCGGGTTCGTCGCGCCGGATGGCAGCGTGCGGATGGATGTGAAGATCGATCTCGACACGCTCCGCGAACTCTCCGAGCTGGCCCGCAAGGAGTTCGGGATGGCCGGTGCCGTGCAGCACGGCGCATCAACGCTGCCGCCCGACGCCTTCCACGCGTTCCCGAACGCTGGCGCGTGCGAGGTCCATCTGGCCACCGACTTCCAGAACATGGTCTACGAGCACCCGTCGCTGCCGGCGTCGCTCAAGGCCGAGATGTACGGCTGGCTTCGCGAGCACGCTCAGGAAGAACGCAAGCCGAAAGACACCGAAGAGCAGTTCATCTACAAGGCGCGCAAGAAGGCGATTGGGCCGTTCAAGAAGCAGTTATGGGGCCTGCCCGAGGACATCCGCGCCGCCATCGGCGCGTCGCTCGAGCAGCGGTTCACATTCCTGATGAAGCAGTTGCGCGTGGACGGTACCGCGGATGTCGTGAAGAAGTTCGTCAAGCCGACACCGGTGGCGTTTAATCGCGCCGCCGAAATCCAGGCCGCTGGCGGCACAATCACCGCGTCCGAGCGCAAGGCGGAAGGACTGGCGGATTAGCGCTTCGTGAGCAGCTCCGAACCCGTGATCGAGATTCCGCAGACAGTCGCGTTGTAGGTCACGCGGACGCCGCCGTTTTCGAGCGCCGCGGTCCCGGTCACAACAAACTGGCACGTGAGGCTGCCGGCCACGTCGCCGGCCGCACTCCAGACGGCGCTGGTGCCATTGAGCGACGCCGTTGCATTACCAGCCAGCGAGAGACCTCCGCCGCAGTCCGCCGCGAAGGTGCCGGTCGCACTGACCAGCGTCAGTGATGTAACGGACCACTTGAAGTTCCCGCACGTGCCCGGGTTCAGGATGACGCCGCCGAGAGGGTCGACGGAAAACGAGGTCCAGGTTCCGGCCGACAGCGATCCAATCGTCAGGGCTCCGCTCGCCAGTGTGCTGTTGATCGCGCTCGGAGAGGTTGGCGTCGACGTAGACGAGTCCGCGCATCCCGAAGCCAGCACGCCAATAGCCAGTACGAACAAAACGGCTCCAGCCCATTTTTTCATTGGAAGACTCCCAAGACTCCGATTCTATCCGCGTCTTCTTCCCAAATCGTGCCCGGCCCCAGCCTGGGAACGTTCCGGACAACACACCCTTTTGCGTCGTATCGGCCGAAGCGGGAGCCACCTTTATGTGCGGAATCGTCACGCCCAGCACCAAAACCGGTAGCCATCCCGCCGCCGTTGGTTTCCGGGAATCCATGCCGTAATGCGATGAAAAGACGGCACTTGGCCCGCTTGCTCTCCCATCGAGACCAGCGCCAGGTCGTCGGGCTATCAGCAAATCAACTGCAAGAAACGTACTGAAGATTCCCGGCGTCTGGCGTCAGGTCGCACGCGCCCCGTATAATCAGGATTCATGTCTATTCTGAAGGTCGCGCGGATGGGTCACCCGGTCCTTCGCATCAAAGCGAAGACCGTCCCCGCGTCGGAGATCGTCGGCGCCGCGATCCAGGCCCTGATCGACAACATGATCGGGACGATGCTCGAGTACAACGGCGCCGGGCTCGCTGCGCCGCAGGTGCACGAAGGGATCCGGATCTTCGTGGCCCAGCCGGTGACCGAAGACGAGGAAGGCGAACAGGGCGCAGAGAAGGCGGGGGAGCGCAAGGCGGCCGAGCCCGGGGTGATGGTCATCATCAACCCCGAAATCATCCCCGTCGGCCGACACACCGTCGAGGACTGGGAAGGATGCCTCAGCATTCCTGATCTACGGGGTCTGGTGCCGCGGCACCGCGACATCAAGGTACGCGGGTTCGACCGCGAGGGCCAGCGCATCGAGATCGAAGCCAGTGGCCACATGGCCCGCGTCATGCAGCACGAAACCGATCACCTCGACGGCGTGCTGTTCCTGGACCGGATGAAGACGCTCCAGAGCCTCAGCTTCATCGACGAGTACACGAGGTATCGCGCGGGGCACGATCAAGAGTAGAAGCCAGAAGTAAGAAGCAAGAGCATCGTGATCGAAACCGCTCCGCCCCTCGTGACCCTGCGCAATGCGCCGACGGCGCCCTTTGACGGGGCGATTGCGGCGGCGCGGACGTGCTACTCGCCGCGGGTCATCGAGGTCGGCGAGATCACCGACAGGCAGCGCGAGACGATCGGTTCGCTTACCTTCGACGCCGGCCACCACACCGTTTACCAGCACGCACACTTCGAGTTCGGCCTCGAGAACATCTCGCGCCAGTTCGTGTGGAGCTTCCTGCACGCGTACCCCTTCTACAACTCCGAGCAGTCGAGCCAGCGCTACGTCAGGCTGAACGAACCCCGGGTTTTCGTGCCGCCGCTCGAAGGCCACGCGCGTGCCGTGTACGAACAGGCCATCATCCGGGCCTGGGACGACTACGCGAAGCTGTCGGCCCTGCTGAAGCCGGACGCCTTCGCCATCCTGAAGCAACTGCGGTACGTGACGCCGCGCGCGTCGGCCCAGCGCCTGGGTGGCATCGAGCGCGAAGCCGAGAAGAAGGCCATCGAAGTGGCGCGCTACGTGATCCCGATTGCCGCCTTCACCTCGATGGTCCACACCGTGTCGGGCATCACGCTGCATCGCCTGCGCCGGATGATGAATGTCGGTGACACGCCCTTCGAAGCCAGGCAGGTCATTGGCGCGATGGTCGACCTGGTGAGCCGGCACGACCCGCTGTTTTTCGAGCGTGTCGGGCCCGAGCCGCTTGGCCGCGATGCCGCGCCCGAGACGGCATTCCCCCGGCCCGTCGCCGGCGCGGACCGGTTCGCCAGGGAGTTCGACGCGAAGCTGGGCGGTCGGGTGTCCAGGCTGATCGACGCCTCCGATGGCGCCGAAACCCTTGTGGCCGATGCGGTGCGGACAACCTTCGGCCTCGCCGCCGACGAGCTGTCCGAAGACGAGGCGATTGACCGCGTGTTGAATCCAGCGCGCAACCGCTACCGGCTGGACATGCTGAACGTGTCGTACCACTCGCCCCTGATGCGTGCGCTCAATCACGCCAGCTACACGTTCGCCAAGCGCATCAGCCACACGGCCGACTCGCAGGACCAGCGCCACCGCATGGTGCCGGCGTCGCGCCCATTGCTCACCTTTGCTGCGACCCGCGAGCCGGACTTCATCACGCCCCGGCTCATCGTGAACAACGGACCCGCCAATGCGATCTTCCAGGAGTCGATGCGCGCCGCCTGGTCGGCCAGTAACCGCCTGATCGATCTCGGCGTGCCCGTTGAGTTCGCGGCCTATGTGCTGCCCAACGCGCTTGCCGTGCGGATGATCGAAACGGGCCCGCTCATCGCGCTCGTACACAAGTGGACCCAGCGGACCTGTTTCAACGCCCAGGAGGAGATCTACGACGCGTCGATGGACGAGGTCGAGCAGGTGCGCGCGAAACACCCGAGGCTCGGGCGTTACATCGGCCCGCCGTGCGTCGTCCGCAATGGCCTGGTGGCTCCCCGCTGCACCGAGGGCACGCATTTCTGCGGCGTTCCGGTGTGGCTCAATTTTCCGAACGTCGAGCGACGACTGTGAAAGCCTCTCCACTGATCATCGTCTTTGTGACGGTCTTCATTGACCTGCTGGGGTTCGGGATCATCATCCCGCTCCTGCCGTTCTACGCGGAGACGTTCGGGGCCAACGCGTTCACGATCGCGATGCTGGCCACCTCGTTTTCGCTGATGCAGTTCATCTTCGCGCCGCTCTGGGGGCGATGGTCGGATCGGATCGGCCGGCGGCCCATCATCCTGATGGGGCTCTTCGGCTCGTTCCTCTCGTACCTGATCTTCGGCCTCGCCAGTTCCCTGGTGCTGCTGTTTGCCGCGCGTATCTTCGCCGGGATTGCCGGGGCCAACATCCCGACCGCCCAGGCGGTGGTCGCCGATGTGACGACGGCCGAGAACCGCGCGAAAGGGATGGGCATGATTGGCGCGGCGTTCGGGTTGGGCTTTATTTTTGGGCCGGCGATCGGCGGGTTCCTGAGCCGGTGGGGGTATGCGATGCCGGCGTTTTTCGCGTCGGCGCTGTCGCTCGCCAACTTCACCGCCGCCTGGTTCCTGCTTCCCGAAACA
Organism: Acidobacteriota bacterium; assembly: GCA_026393675.1. Classification (NCBI taxonomy): domain Bacteria; kingdom Pseudomonadati; phylum Acidobacteriota; species Acidobacteriota bacterium. The sequence continues at coordinate 24,032 of JAPKZQ010000015.1, forward strand.
CTGAAGGCCGAGTACCGGGCAAAGGCGCGCATGGGACGGCTGGAAGCGCTGCGCCACGCGATCAGCCGCCCGCATCTGCCGCTGCTGCTGCTGGTGAGTTTTCTGGTGGTGGGCGCGTTCTCGGGCTTCGAGACCACCTTCGCCCTCTTCGCCGAGCGGACCTTCGCGTTCCACGCGTCGACCATCGGGTATCTCTTCGCGTTTGTCGGCATCATTCTCGTCATCGTGCAGGGACTGCTCGTGGGGCGCACGGTCAAGTTCGTGGGCGAGCACCACATCGTGCCAATCTCGCTCGGTGTCGTGTCGATGGGCCTGCTGATGATCCCGGCGTCATCGACCGTCGCGGTGCTGATGGTGTCGCTGGCCGTGTTGTCCGTGGGGATGGGCTTCAACAACCCGTCGCTCATGTCGCTGATCTCGCGGTGCTCGGCCGCTGAGGACCAGGGCGGCATTCTCGGCCTGACGCAGGCGCTCGGCAGTCTCGCCCGGATTGTCGGGCCGCTGTGGGCAGGCTTCGCGCTCGACAACCTCGGCATCGCGGTGCCGTACGTCAGCTCCGCCGGCGTGATTGCCGTCGCCTGCCTGATCAGTATCGTCTCGCTCTGGCGCGCACGCACCGATCGGTCGTCGGGCGGCGCCCCCCGGGCTGCCTAGTCGTCGGGAGTCATTGATGGCATTCAAGTACAGCTGCCCGGTGGAAGTCCGGTTCCGTGATTGCGACCCGATGGGGCACGCCAACAACGCGGTGTACCTTACGTATCTCGAGGTCGCGCGCTTCGCCTATTGGCGCGACGTGTGCGGGGGCCGCGGCTGGGGCGACATCAAGTTCATCATGGCGCGCGTCGAGGTCGACTACAAGGCGCCGGCAGAGCAGGGCAATGTGCTGGACGTACGCCTCGGGATCACCAGCTTCGGCCGGACCAGTTTCGTTTTCAAGTACGAGCTGCTGGACCAGCACAACCGCCTGATCGCGACCGCGCGGACCGTGCAGGTGATGTACGATTACGCGACGAGCAAGCCGGTCCCCGTCCTGCAGGGGTTCAAGGACCGGGTTTCCGCCTTCGAGGGGGTGACGTCATGAATACTGTGCTCATCTTCGGCAAAGATACCTGACCGTACACGGAGGCCGCCCGTGACGACTATGCAAGGCGGCGTGTCGCGTTCGAGTACGTCAACGTCAAGAAGAACCCCGGCGATCTCCAGCGGATGCTGGCCTACAGCAAGGGGCGCCGTGATGTTCCGGTGATCGTTGACGGCGAGAAGATCACCATCGGCTTCGGAGGCACCTGAGGAATTTAATTGGGATGGGGCCGCCGTGCGCGGCCTGAGAATGCGGGTGACGGGCCAGCTCGATGATTACCGCCAGCGGCGTCACGAAGTCCTATTGCGGTAAGCGCAACGTCGTCGCGCTCGACTCGGTCGATCTTCGCGTCGAGCGCGGCGAGATGGTCTCGATTGTCGGGCCGTCCGGCTCGGGAAAATCCACACTGCTCGACCTCATCGGTGCGCTCGATCGGCCGACGTCGGGCTGGATTGAAATCGACGGCCAGCGCCTCGACGGCCTCGACGATGACGGTCTGACCCGGGTGAGACGCGACAAGATCGGGTTCATCTTCCAGTTCTTCAACCTGCTGCCATCGCTGAACTGCCTCGAGAACATCGCGCTTCCGCTGCACCTTCGAGGTTGGTCGCGGGCCAGATGCGTCGAGCGCGCACGGGAGCTTATCGATCTGGTGCAGCTTCGCGAGCGGGCCGAGCACCTGCCGGACGAACTTTCGGGCGGCGAACGCCAACGGGTGGCCATTGCGCGGGCACTGGCCAACAAACCGCCGGTGCTGCTCGCCGACGAGCCCACAGGCAATCTCGACTCGAAGACGGGCAGCGCCATCTTGGATCTGCTCAGGGACCTCCACGAACAACTGAACGCCACGATTCTCGTCGTCACCCACGACCAGCAGGTGGCCGCGCACTGTTCGCGGACGGTCTCCCTCTGTGACGGCCGCATCGTGTTCGACAAGCGGCGATGATTCTGCTGAAGCTCATCACCTGGCCGTACGTGCGGCGCCACAAAGCACGCACGGGGCTCACTCTGTTCGGCATCGTGCTCGGCGTGGCGGTGTTTATTGGCATGCGCACCGCCAACGACTCCGTCCTGCTGGCCTTCCAGAAGACCATCGATCGGATTGCCGGCAAGGCCCAGTTGCAGGTGTCGACCGGGGAGGGCGGGTTTCCGGAAGACGTGCTCGACATCGTGCAGGCACTGCCTGAGGTGCGCGTCGCGGTGCCGGTCGTCGAGGCGGCCGTCGACACCGGGAGGAAGGACGAAGGCAACCTGCTCATCCTGGCCACCGACATGATCGGCGATCGGAGTCTGCGCGACTACGATCTCGACTCGGGTGATGACGCGATCATCGACGACCCGCTCGTGTTCCTGGCACAACCCGATTCACTGATGGTGACGCGCGAGTATGCCGACCGCACGGGGCTGCGCATCGGTAGCCGCGTGCCCATGCGTACCATGGACGGCGACAAACAGTTCACCGTGCGCGGCATCATGAAGTCGGGAGGTTTGTCGAAGGCCTTCGGCGGCAATGTCGCCGTCATGGACATCTATGCGGCACAGAAAGTGTTCGGCCGGGGACGCCGGTTCGACCGCATCGACCTCGCGTTGAAAGAGGGCGTGGGCATCGCGCAGGGGCGGATGGCCATCGAGAAGGCCCTCGGCGCCGGCTTCCAGGTGGAGCCGCCGGCCTCGCGCGGGCAGCAGGTCGAATCAGTACTGCGCGTCTATAGCTTCACGGTGAACCTCAACAGCGCGTTTGCCTTGTTCATCGGGATGTTCATCATCTACAACTCGTTCGCGATTGCCGTCACCCAGCGACGGAGCGAGATTGGTATCCTGCGCGCGCTCGGCGCGTCGCGTGCGCAGATCCGGAATCTGTTCCTGATGGAAAGTGCCCTTGCGGGCCTGGTCGGCTCGACCGGCGGCCTCGGTCTCGGCATGCTGATGGCGCGAGGGCTCGCCGTCTACGTCTCGAACCTGCTCAGCGGCGTGTATGGCGTCGCGGAGCGGGCGTCTGAACTCTCGACCGATCCGACGATCCTGCTCGCTGGTCTCGTCATGGGGATGGCGACAAGCACCATCGCCGGGTTCCTGCCTGCACGCGATGCGGCCCGTGTGGATCCGATCCAGGCTCTGCAGAAGGGCAAATACCAGGTGTTGTCGGCTGGCGAGAACCGCACGCGCCGCACCGTGGCCATGGTATGTGCCGCGGCGGCCGCGACGTCACTCTTCTTCAGCAGCGTTCCGGCCTTCTTCTACGCCGGCTTTCTCCTGACGTTGCTGACCATGCTGCTGCTGAGCCCGAGCTGGACCCTGTGGCTGACGCGCGCGATGCGGCCCGCACTCAAGTGGCTTCGCCCAATCGAAGGGGCGCTTGCCGCCGACAGCCTCATCGAGGCGCCGCGGCGCACCTCATCCACGGTGGCGGCGCTGATGCTGTCACTGGCATTTGTCATCAGTCTGGGTGGCGTCATTCAGGCCAGCTACAACTCGATCATGGATTGGACCACCACGACGCTCAACCCCGACCTGTTCGTGACCCCATCCCCAACCCTGACCGACCGGAGCTTTCAGTTTCCCCCTGGCGTGGGCGACACGCTTCGCACGATAGACGGAGTCGACGAAATCCAGAGCGTGCGAACCCAGCGAATCCTCTACGACCACGCACAGGTGCTCTTGATCGCAGTGGAAGCGCACTCGCTCGGTCGGCGTGTGCGACGGCCCGTCGTCGAAGGACCGGCCAATATGTATGAACTGGCGGGTGCCGGCAAAGGGGTCATCCTGTCTGAGATTCTCGCGAGGCTGCACCATTTTCACGCAGGCGACACGATGGAGCTGGCATCGCCGACAGGGCTCCATCGGATGCCCGTCATCGGCATCGTCGTGGACTGGTCGGATGAGGGAGGCGCCATCCTCATGGATCGCGCCACGTACATCAGTTGGTGGCGCGACGATACGGTCAGCATCTTCCGGGTATACACCAAGCCAGGCGTGGCGCCGATGGATGTCAGGCAGCGAATCATCGATCGGTTCGCCGGGACGCGGAGATTCTTCGTGCTGACCAACGCGGAGGTTCGCGCGTTCATTATGAAGGTGACCGATCAGTGGAACGCCCTCGCTTACGCGCTGATTGCCATTGCCGTGCTCATCGCGATTCTGGGCATCGTCAACACCCTGACGGCGTCGATCATCGATCGCCGGCGCGAACTTGGCGTTCTCCGGGCAGTCGGTGGACTGCGGAACCAGGTCCGCTACACGATCTGGATCGAGGCGCAGGCCATTGCCCTGGTTGGCCTCGTGCTGGGGGGCGCATGCGGGTCAGTGATGCTCAAGTACGTGTTGGTGATGACGGAGCGCGACATCGCCGGCACGGCGCTGCCGTACACATTCCCGGTGGGCATCGCGGCTATGCTCGTTCCGATCATGCTGGTGTCGGCATTTGTCGCCGCCCTGTGGCCGGCAGAGTCCGCCGTGCGCGGATCGCTGGCGGAAGCACTCGAGTATGAATAGATCACTGACCGCGCTCGCCCTGGTCGCCGCGCTGGCATCGCCCGCCATCGTGCAGGCGCAGGATGCCCGCGAGATCATGCTGGAACAGCAGCGGCGGACCGACGCAAAGTCGCAGCGATGGGAAGGCCTGCTGCAGGTCTTCGACGCCAGCGGCAAGGTCTCCGACAAGCGCTGGGTGTTCGAGCGGCTGGGAGCGCACGGCGGGAGCAAGTCGCTACTGACGTTTGTCGCGCCGCCCGACGTGAAGGGCGTCATGCTTCTGGTGCTCAGCTATCCGGATCGCGCATCCGATCAGTGGATGTGGATCCCGGCCAACGAGCGCGAGCGCCGCGTGGCGCTCCAGGACCGCGCCACGCGGTTCTTCGGCACCGACTTCACATTCGAGGATCTCGAAGAACGCGACGTCGAGCAGTACAGCTACTCGATGGTTGGCGACGAAGCGATCGACGGCGTGGCCTGCTGGAAGATCGAGTCGCGGCCGAAGCAGGCAAAGGCCTCGCAGTATACGCGCTCATATATCTGGGTGCGAAAGGACAACTACGCGTTCCAGCAGTTCGAGAACTACATCAAGAAGGAACTCGTGCGCCGGCTGAAGTACTCGCGCATCGAACAGGTACAGGGCATCTGGAGCGCCCGAATGGCCGAAATGACTGACTTCAGGCGCAACAGCCGGACGGTGCTGACCTTCGAGAAACTGCTGTACAACACCCCGATGAACGAAGAGGGCTTCACGGTGCAGGCGTTGCGTCGAGGAAAGTAGGGGTACACCCGAATGACCCGCCCCTCACGCACCGTTCAACTTTTGACGCTGCTCCTGGCGGCGAGCGCCTGGATCGACGTGCCGGCGCGTGCCCAGGACGTCTCCCAGAAGGGCTTTCTCGACGTCAAGGCCATCGCGTACCCGCAGACGACAGTCATCGACGACACGCGGATCGTGGGGGAGGCGCTCCTTCGTCACGAAGTGACCCCGAGACCCGCCAGGTGGTTCAAGCTCGTCGGAGCGCTCGACGCCCGCGTCGGCACACACGGTCAGACCGCGTGGGATGGCCTGGACTGGTCCGATCGCCAGTCGGAACGCCCGTCGCTCGGCGTCCGCCGCCTGGATGCCACGATCAGCCACGGCTCCATGACCTTCAGTATCGGCAAGCAGTTCGTCCGCTGGGGAAAGACCGACACCATCAACCCCACGGACCGGTTTGCCCCGCGCGACTTTCTGACGGTGTTCGACAACGAGTACCTCGCCGTGACATCCGCCAGGCTCACGGCCGGGTCAGACGCCAGCATGATCGACATCGTGCTCGCCCGGTTCACGCCAAGCCGCATCCCACTGCTCGACCAGCGTTGGTCGGGGTCGGCGTCCACCGTGCCGGTGCTGGCGATTGAAGACCAGGGCGCTGCGTATCCCGACCGCCCCCAGATCGGCGCCAGATGGAGCCACCTTGGCAAGGGCTACGAGTTGTCAGTCTCGGGATTCAGCGGAAACAACCATCTCCCGTTGATGGCCGTCCAGCTCGTCCCGGCAGTCCAGCCCGGCGTGCCGCTTCAGCCCGGCATCGTGCCCCACGTGGCGATCACCAGGGTCTATCCGCAGATCTGGATGGTAGGGGGCGATGCGGCCGTGCCATTGACCTGGTTTGTCGCCAAGGGAGAGGTGGCCTATTTCGGTTCGACCGACGGGCGGACAGACGAATACGTGCTGTATGTCCTGCAGGCCGAACGGCAGATTGGTGAGTGGCTCGTCGTCGCGGGATACGCGGGAGAAGCCGTCACGGCAACGCGCACGCCGACGGGGTTCGCGTTTGATCGCGGGCTCACCCGCGCGGTGCTCGGACGTGCCAGCTACGCCATCGATACCAACCGGAGCCTCGCCATCGACGCGGCTATCCGCCAGGACGGCGCTGGCCATTGGCTGCGATGGGAATTCTCGCAGGCGAGGGGACAACACGTGCGTGTCACGGCACAGGCCACCTGGATCCACGGCTCCCAAACCAACTTCTTCGGCCGCTACAATCGCAATTCCAATGCGACGATGAGCGTTCGGTACAGCTACTGACAAGAAAAGTGACCCGGCCCCTTTTGGCGGGCGTCGGCCCGCGGGGGTATGATCTGCCTAGCACGTCATTATTCCTTCTTCCCGGCCAAAGGGGACGTCGATGAACAAACAGGTCTACATAGCGGCATATCACCAGTCCAAGTTCGGCAAGTTGATGGGCATGACGGTGCCTGAGATCGTCAAGAACGCTGTGACCGAGGTCTGTCAGCAGGTCAAGACCGATCCGTCCCAGATAGACGTCGGGTCGATTGGAGCCGCGTGCAACTTCACGCTCAATCAACAGGGTCTGCTGGCCGGTCTGATGGCCACGGTGCCAGGTCTCGAGGGCAAGCCGATTGAATCGGTCGAAAACGCGTGTGCCTCGGGTGGCCAGGCCGTGCTGTCGGTCGTCTACAAGTTGCTGCTCGGGATAGGCGAGGTCGGGATTGCGCTCGGTTACGAGAAGATGCGCGATAACGAGGGCAAGGCGGATGGCAAGTTGATTGGCGCGGCCCTGGGCGTGTTCTCGCATCCGGACGAGCGGCCCGGTAAGGTCTTCGTGTTTCCCCACATCTTCGCCGAGGTGATGGCCGACTACATGAAGACGCACGGCGTGACCGAGGCCGACCTGGCGCAGATTGCGGTGGTTGAATACGCCAACGGCAACAAGAACCCGTACGCTCAGATGCAGAAGGCGACAATGACTATCGAGCAGGCCATGAAGATTGAGGGCATCAATCGCTACATCGTCGATGGTCTGCCCCTCAAGACGTTTGACTGCTCTCAGATGACCGACGGCTACGCGGCGCTCATTATCGCAACCGAGGAGGGGCTGAAGCGGCTCGGCGTGGCCAAAGCCGACTGCGTGCAGATTGCGGGCTACGCGCAGGCCACCGACTCGTTGCTGCGCGCGGGCCGCGACGTCCTGCGCCCCAAGGGCGCACTCGGCGCGATGAACAAGGCGTACCAGATGGCCGGCGTCTCACCGGGCGACGTCAATGTCGCCGAGATCCACGATTGCTTCACCGTGATGGGCGCCATCGGGACCGAAGTCGTCGGTAAGGCCGGATATGGCAAGGGCGCGAAGTACTGGGTTGACGGAAAGGCCAACGTCGACGGCGAGTGCGGGATCAACACCTCCGGCGGCCTGATTGCGAAGGGACATCCGGTCGGCGCCACCGGCATTGCGATGCTCGGCTGGGCCGCCTGGCAGCTGCTTGGCAAAGTGCCGCCCGCCCTGCAGGTGAAGAACGCGAAGGCCGCCGCCACCTTCAACATTGGCGGACCCATCTGCGCGTCGGTGTGCACGGTATTGAAGCCGGCGTCGTAATCGGGCAGGTTCGGGGGCCGGGATGAACCAGGAAGAACGCACGCAGCGAAGCCGCACGGCCATCCTCGACGCGGCGCTCGGGCTGTTTTCGACGCAGGGCTACCGAGCGACGTCCATGCGGGACGTCGCGCAGAGAGCCTTGGTGTCGATTGGCAACGTCTACCATCACTTCGACGCCAAGGAAACGATCTTCCGGGAGCTCCTCGATGCGTTCTGGCGCGTGGTCGAGACGCCGGAGTTTCCCGTGACACACGCCCTGACCGTGGGGACGTTTCCGGAGAATCTGGAAGCCCTCGGCCACGCTGCCCAGGAGAGCATCGCCAAGTACCGGCCTTACATCAGGCTGATCTACGTGGACGTCGTCGAATTTGAAGGAAGCCACATCCGGAAGTTCTATTCCGAGATGGCCAGCGTCTTTGAGCGATTCGTCGAGGTCCACAAGGACGAGATCAGGATCGAAGGCAAGCTGCGCCGCGACATCCCGCCTGCCGAGGCGATCATGTTCGTGTTCCGGACATACCTTCAGCACTTCGCCGTCGAACTCGTCTTTGGCGTGCCTGATCTCTACGGCAAGAGCACTGGCCAGATTATTCGCGAGATTTCGGACATCATGCGCAACGGGCTGCTTCAAGCGAAGGCTTGAGGCACTAAGACAGCAGCACCATCACGCCGGGAATCACGGCCAGGTTGCCGGCCAACCACCACGGCCAGAACGCCCGGCCTTTGGGCAGCGTGAGATTAAACGCGAGCGTCATTGGCAGAACCACCCGCGGCGTGGCTCCGGGCTCTCCGCCCCACACGTGATCAGAGACGAGCAGCATGAGCACCGCGAAGACCGCCCCGGTGCACCACAGCGGGCTTCTGATGTTCGGCCGGAACAAGAGGCCGGCGGCCTGCACGGTGAGCGAGATCAGGACCAGCGCGCCTGGACTTCGCCAGATCGCGTTTGGGCCAAACGTGAAGAACGAGCCGTGGATCAGGCCATCCCACTGGGCGGCAAAGGCCGCAAGCGGCACGCCGAGCGACGGACCGTGGGCGAGCACCGTCGACCTGTAGATCGAACGCAGATAGTCGATCCACAACAGTTCTGGCAGCACCAGCAGCAGGCTGCACGCCAATAGCACCCATAGCCGCGGTCGTCTTCCCATGGCCAGTACGAGCGGGAAGAGCGCTGCGGCCGCCAGCAGGTTCGTTTCGCGCCCCAGCACGGACACCCCAACGATGGCCGCAGCCGTCTTGATGTGGCCTTTCTCGGCCGCGGTGACGGCCAGCGCGACCAGCAGCAGGCTCGGCCCGTCGAGCACCGCCAGCCTGACCGAAGCCAGCAGGCCCTGCGTAAAAAGGCACGCCGCCCACACCAGCAACCCACGCATATCATCGGCCGGCAGCCGACGTGCGAGCCACCAGGCCAGCAGGAGCCAGACCAGCACGTTCTGCACCGAGTAGGCCTGGAGAATCCACGCCGGGCGACCGAGCCCAAGGCAGTAGGCCGTCATCGAGAACAGGATGCGCCGGGCTCTGAACGGCGCCATGTCCATCAGCGTGTCGGTGTCGGGCTCGCGCAGGAGAGGGTCCATGGCCAACTGGGCATAGAATTGGCCGTCGTAGCCTGCCGTGCCAGGATAGTGGAAATGAGCCGTCCGCTGCAGCGTCTGGCTTTCGAACTCATGGTCGCGCTCGGAGAAGTTGATAAGCGAGGTGAACCCGGTGACCGGGTCGTAGTATCTCGCGACCAGGGCGAGCAGCATCATGACGAGCGCCAGTCGCGCGAGGGCTATGACGCGACCGCGGTGACGCGCGTATATGATCAGGATCGTGCTGTTGCTGATGCGCCGCGCAATGTTCACGATGATTCCATCCAACACCATTCGCGCTATCGGCGTTTCGCGACCGCAGTTCAACCGGGGTCTCGCGATCGCCGGTCTCGTGGCGCTCGTCGCGTTTCCAGGCGGTTGCAGCAGGGCTCCGCAGCCCATCCACATCGACCTGCTCTCGCTGCTGGCGCGCGCCGACAAGAGGCCGCCCAGCAGGCCAGGCGAAGCGTTCGTCGTGCGCGACGTCCAGTTTGACGGTCGCACGATTCCCGCCGTCATCGTTCCCCAGCCGAGCCGCATCGTGTGGACCGTCAGGATACCTCGCCGGGCGACGCTGACGACGCACGCGGGGCTGGCACCAGACCGCACCGGTAAGTATGCCGGAGATGCCGTATTCCGAATTGGCGTTTCTGGGGGAAAACTCTACGAGAAGGTGTATGAGCGCCGGCTGACCCCGAACAAGGTTGAGGCCGACCGCTCCTTCGTGCCGATCGCGGTCGACCTGTCGGCCTGGGCCGGGTGGCAGTGGAGCCTGTTCTATCGGCCGAGCGAGAGGGCGTGGAACGTCGTCTTCAGCGTCGATGGCACGAAATCATCTGATACCCCGCTGTGGCTGGCGCCCGCGATCAAGGGCGTTAAGTGAAGGGATTCCGGATGGTCGCTTGCGGGGTATGATGAGAAGCGCCGCACGCATGGCTGCTCCCGGGGACCCGATTTCATGAACGACATTGTCGACTTCATCCAGGTGAATCGTGATCGGTACGTCGAGGAACTGAAGCACTATCTGGCCATTCCCAGCATCAGCGCGATGCCGGAGCACGCCGGGGACGTGCGGCGGGCCGCCGAGTGGACCGCGGCTGAGATGACCCGCATCGGCATGGAGCATGTCCGCGTCGTCGAAACCGCAGGTCATCCCATCGTCTGTGGCGACTGGCTGCATGCGGAAGGCGCACCGACCGTGCTGCTTTATGGACACTACGACGTGCAGCCGGCGGACCCGATTGAGCTGTGGAAGTCGCCGCCGTTTGTCGCAACCATCCGGGACGGCGAGATCTACGCGCGTGGTGCCTGCGACGACAAGGGCCAGGTGTTCATCCACCTCAAGGCGATCGAAGCGCACATCCGCAAGTCGGGTCGGCTGCCCGTCAACTTCAAGGTCTTGCTGGAAGGCGAGGAGGAAGTCGGCAGCGTCAATCTCGTGCCCTACGTGCGAGACAACCGCGCTGCGCTGGCCTGCGACATGGTCCTCATCTCGGACACCGAGATGTTCGACCGCGGCGTACCATCGATCTGTTACGGCCTGCGTGGCCTCGCCTATATGCAGATCGACCTGCGCGGCACGAGCCAGGACCTGCATTCGGGCTCGTACGGCGGGGCCGTCGCCAATCCGGCCAACGTGCTCGCCCATGTCATCGCCCAACTCAAGGACAAGAGCGGCAACATCAAGATTCCCGGGTTCTATGATGACGTGCGGGCGCTGCGCGAGGAAGAGCGCGCGGAGTTCAAGCGCCTGCCGTTCAATGAAGTCGGATTCAAGAAGCACATCGGCGCCCCCCGCCTCACCGGCGAACGCGGCTACAGCGTGCTCGAACGCGTCTGGGCGAGACCGTCTCTCGATGTGAACGGGCTGCTGGCGGGCTGGACCGGCGAGGGCAGCAAGACCGTCATTGCCGCCACCGCGATGGCGAAGGTGAGCATGCGGCTCGTGCCGAACCAGGAACCCGAAAAAATTGCGGCGCTCTTCGAGGCCTACGTGAAGAAGATTACGCCGAAGACCGTCGACGTGAAGGTGACCAACCTGCACGGCGCGAAGCCGTGGATGACGGACTTCGACAACATCTACGTGCAGGCCGCCGGGCGCGCCATCGAGAAGGGGTTCGGAAAACGGCCGGTCTACACGCGCGAAGGCGGTTCAATCCCGGTCGTCGCGAACTTCCAGGAAGAGCTGAACGTGCCGGTCGTCCTCTTCGGCTTCGGCCTGCCGGATGACAATCTGCACGCGCCCAACGAGAAGTTCAGCCTCGACAACTTCTTCAACGGGATCGTGGCGTCGGCGTTTCTCTACACCGAGGTGGCGGCGACAAGACGGTAGTCGGCAGACAGTTTCTTCCGTGCCTTCGGCGACCCCGGGTCTGAAGACCCGGCGATCCAGAATCACTTCTTACCGTAGAACGGCGTCATGTCCCTCTTGCCGCGCTCCAGGTACGGCACGCCCTTCTCCATCCACTGCGGCAGCGGCGCCCCCAGCAGGTAGTGGTCGAAGAACTCGGCCATGTGCACGGTCCAGTACTTCATGTTCTCGCGCTCCCGCAGGCCGTGTTTCTCCCCGTTAAAGTTGAACATGTAGGCTTCCTTGCCGAGTCTCCGCAAGGCGGTGAAGAACTCAATCCCCTGGTACCACGGCACCGCGTCATCGTCATCATTGGCCATGGTCAGGTACGGCGTGTTCACCTTCTCAACCCAGAAGATCGGGGAATTCTCGATGAACTGCAGCGACCGCAGCCACGGCGGCGCGCCGATGCGGCTCTGCGTGCGTTCGTACTGGAACGCACGCGACATGCCCGTGCCCCAGCGGATGCCGCCGTAGGCACTCACCATGTCCACCACGGATGCCCCCGCCTCGACGGCCCTGAACATGTCGGTGCGCGTGATCAGGTAGCTGATCTGGTAGCCGCCCCAGCTGTGACCCTGGATGCCGATGCGCGCCGGATCGATGTAACCCTGCTCGACGATGTGCTGGACCGCCGGGATGACGCACTTGAGGGCGCCTTCGCCCGGATACCCGATCTCGTACTCGATGTCCGGCTGCAGCACGATGTAGCCGTTGCTGACATAGCGCGCCACGTTGATGCTGCTCGAACCAGGCGCCGGCGCCACGTACCGGTTCAGGCCCGCGGTCAACTGCTCGTAGATGTAAACCATCAACGGGTACTTCTTCGCCGGGTCGAAGTTCTCCGGCCTGGTCAGGATCGCGTGCAGCACCTTCCCATCAGCGTTGCGGTAGTCGACCAGTTCGGATCGGCCCCAGATGAACTGGGATTGCTGTGGGTTGGCATCGGAGATCTTCGTTGGGTTGCCGAAGGTCCCGCTGCTGACCCACAAGTTGGGGAATTCCTCGAAACGCTGCTCGGTGTGGAGATACACCTCGGCATCTTTCGCCTTGACGAGGCCCCCGACCGATTTATTCAGCATCACCAGTTTGGACGGGTCCGCGATTGGCGGCGGTGCCGGCAATGGCGGAGCGGCCTTCGTGTTCTTCGCCTCCACCTTCTTCGGAGCCCTTGGGTCGGTTGCCGGAGCCGCCGGCACCGGGGGAACACTCACCCTGTAGAAGCCGCTCGCCCTGGTCACATCGTCAGTGGTGGCGAGCAGCAGCGGTTTGTCCAGCTTGATGGGTTGATCTGAACCAGTTGGCCCGCGTCGGCGTCCCGCCGCCCCGCCCGCATCGTCGCCGTCAACGCGCTGATAGCGGAAGACGAGCTTCTGCTTGCGGCCCACTCCATTGGTGATCATCCGCGGCGCCGTGCCGTCGAAGCGGATCTCCCAGATGTCGTAGCGGTCGTACAACAGCACCGACCTGTCACCATCGGTCCATCCGGCAATACCGTACGTGCCAGGCAGATCGGGTGTGTCCCAGTATTCGTTCTCGAACTTGACGCCGAGGTTCGCGGTCAGGTTGATCCGTCTGCGGTCGGCGGCCTGGTAGACGATCCACTCGTGTTGGTTGGCGTCGTAGTAGATGACGTACTTGCCGCCGGGAGACAGCCGCGCGTCAAACGGCGACTTGTCGAGGATTTTCTGGCGGCTCCCATCCTGGAGGCTGACAAGGTAGTAGTCGTTGTAGCCCATGTCCCAGGACACCTGCTGGCGGTATGGCACATCGGACACGCCAATCGCCATCGCATTGTCTTCCGTCAGCCTGATCGTCGGCATGTCCGGGCTGGCGAGCACGACGATGCGCCTGTCCTTTGGGTAGACGACGGCCTGGTAGTTGCGCTTCTTCTCTTCTTCGGCGCGGACTTTCTGCATCGGCTGCAGTTCGGCGTCCTTCCAGTGCCAGATGTCGACCTTGACCGGTTCTGGTGCATCCTCGGGCGGGTCGGGCACCGGCGGCTTCGCGTAGCCGAAGAAGAGCCGCGTACCATCCTTCGAGAAGTCGAGCGTGCCGTTCTCACTGGCCGCCATCCCGTCGGGCATGCCCTTGGTTCCCTCGGCAACCAACTCAACGGCGGCCTCAGTCGCCGTTGGCCACAAGTAGAGCTTGTAGGTCGTGACGTCGTTCTTGTAGGTGTCGCGGTCTGCCAGGAAGGCGAGTTGCGCGGCCTTGTCGTCGAAGGACAGTCCCTTGTAGTGGCCGAGGCCGGAGACGAGCGTCCTGGTGACTCCATCGGTCGATCGCCGCGCGTACGCTCCGTCTTTGTCGGGTGTCTTGGCAGCCGACGACACGCCGTACGCGAGCCAGGCGCCGTCCTTACTCCACGCGTACTCGACGACCTCGGGAATGGTCGCTTGGGTCCCCGTGGCGAGTTCTCGGACGACGAGTTCGGTGCCAGGGTCCTTCTTCTTTTCCTTCTTCTTCGCGTCTTCAGCCTTGGCCTCGGGCTTGGCCTCCGCCTTTGGTTCAGGCTTCGCACCCGCCTTGGATTCGCCCTCCTTCTTTTCCGGCGTCTCGAGCAGGTACGCAACGTACTTGCCGGAGTCCTCTGGCAGCTTGAAACTCTTCACACGGGCCGCCGAAAAGCCCTCTCCGGTGGCGAGGTTCAACACGCCGAAACCAGCCTTGGGTTGTTCCTCAGGTTTCTTCTTCTCCTTCTTGGCCTTGTCGACTTCAGCCTTCACGGGCGCGACGGCAAACACCACGAACTTGTCGTCAGATGTGAACACGGCGTCACGTCCCCGCGCCTGCCGCTTCTCAGCATTCGTCTTCAGGTTGCGGATGACGAGTTCGCCGTCGCCATCCTGCGGCGCGAGCGTGTAGATGAGCCAGGTGCCATCGCGCGACAGCTTCGTGCCCTGAATGGACTTCCAGCCGTCATAGACGTCGTGAGTGATGGCGCGTTTCGCGGGCTGCTGCGCCGAAAGGCCGTCGAATGCCAACCAGAAGCACGCCACCAGGATCAGACACAGAGCGAGTCTTGCACGCTGCCGCATGGGAACTCCTTCCAAAAATCGGGCGCGCGCATGGTAGCACACCCGCCTTCGCCCTTGGGACGCCGAAGCTGCCATAGGCAGCGAAGGCGCCTACGGCTTCGGCGCGGCTCCGGCCGCCTTCGCCGCTGGCTACGGCGGGCCAAGGGCGCGAGTTGCAGGGGCGCGATTGATCGCGTCCGCGTTATCTCAACGGGCGGGAATCGTGGACTGCGCCATCTTCTCCCCGGCGTGGACAGGGATTGGCAGCCGGTTCTGCTTCGGGGGGTAGGGGCAGTCGTAGTCGTGGTTGTAGTAGCAGTACGGATTGAACGCCCGATTGAAATCGACGACGTAGACGCCGGTCTTGCTGCGATCGATCTCCAGGTACCGCCCCGCGGAGTAGGTCTCCGTGCCGCTGGTCAGATCGCTGAACGGAATGAACAGCCGATCGGGTGGCGTGTCGGCCTCGACAAATGCGGCCAGCGAAAGTGGCCGTCCCTTGAGCGTGAACTCGAGCGTGCCGACCTGCTCCATATCGCGGATCTTCCCTGTGGATGTCGGCATCTTCGCCGGCGTGCGTACCGGCGCGGGCGTAAACGATGCCGGCACGGCGTACGCGGGATCGGGAGCGAAGTACTTGAGCGGGAGATAGGTGGCGCGCGCGCTCGCGGGAACCGGCGAGTTCTCCGCCGAGAGAAAAGCGGCGTCCTTGCTTGCCCGTTCGGCCTGCAATGTCCCGATGTACTCCGCGTCGGCATCAACCGGTTTGCCACCGCACGCGACCGCAATCGCCAGCAACCCAAGCAGGCAGAACGGGAGTCCGAACTTCCTATCTGAAGACATATCCCCCCTTGGCGACCGTCGCGTCCGCGATCCGGCGCCTCAAGGCAATCGTATTCACTGGCACAGGCTTCAACAAGCGCCGCAACGCGGCCAGGTGCATCCGCAGCATGTCGCCGTCGGCAAGCGCAGCGAGCGCCTGTTTCGCGTTGAACTCCACGCGCGCGGCGGCATCGTTGACGAAGACCTGCGCGGCATCCTGCTGCAGCGCAGCCCTCGGCAGTGATCGTGCGGCGGCGTCGATCGCCCGGAGCACGGCGCTTTCGGCCTGGTACGTGTCGATGAGGATGTCGGCGATCGACATCATCACTTCCTGCTCTTCGCCAAGCTTCTCGGCGTGCTTGAGCATCCCGACGCCCATCACCGCGAGCGCGACCTTCTTGAGACTCGCGACGGTCTGCTGCTCATCGCCGAGTACCCCGCCGGCCGTCCTGGCGCCCATCTGCGGCGGGCCCATCAACTCATCCTGCAGTTTCTTCGCCGCCTGGATGATCGGCAGGTCGCCCTTGAGCGCGCGGCGCATCAGCATCCCGGGGATGAGCAACCGGTTGATCTCGTTGGTGCCTTCGAAGATGCGGTTCACCCGGGCATCGCGGAAGTGGCGCTCGGCAGGGTAGTCGCGCACGTACCCGTTGCCGCCGTGGATCTGGATGTTCTCATCGAGAACGAAATCGACGACCTCGCTACCGGCGACCTTGGCGATTGAGGCCTCGACGGCATACTCCTCGCCGGCCGCCAGCACGGCAGCCATATCTTCGCGCGACGTCTGGTGTTCGTTGATCGCGACATCGAGCAGGCCCGCCGTCCGGTAGAGCATGCTCTCGAGCGCGTAGGTCCGCGCGCTCATCTCACCAATTTTGTGTTTGATGGCGCCAAAGGTGGCGATGGGATGTCCGAACTGCTGCCGAGCTGCCGCATAGCGGGCCGACTCGCCAACCACCGCGACGCTGCCCCCGGCGCACATGAAGCCGAGCTTGAGGCGGCCGAAGTTGAGCACGTTGAAGGCGACGCGGTGGCCCTTGCCCACCTCGCCCAGCACGTTCTCGGCCGGCACGCGCACGTCCTGCAGCAGCACGGACGTAGTCGACGACCCGAGCAGCCCCATCTTGTGCTCTTCTTTTCCGCTCGACACCCCCGGATACGCCCGCTCGACGATGAACGCCGTAAAGTGTTGGCCTTCGACCTTGGCGAACACGATGTAGAGATCCGCGAATCCGCCGTTAGAGATCCACATCTTCTCGCCAGTGATGACGAAGCTGCCGTCGGCCTGGCGCATCGCGCGCGTTTTCACGGCGAGCGCGTCGGACCCCGCGCCGGACTCGGACAGGCCGTACGCGCCGATGATCTCCGCCGTCACCAGGCGCGGCACGTACTTCTGCTTCTGCGCCTCGGTGCCGAAGAGCAGAATCGCGAGCAGTGACAGGTTGACCTGCGCGCCGTAGCTGGTGGCAAATGATGCGCTCATGGCCAGACGCTCACTCAGGATGAGCGACGAGATCTTGTCGAGGTGGACCCCGCCGTACGCCTCGGGCGTGTCGGCGCCGAGCAGGCCAAGCTCGCCGCACTGGCGGAGCAGTTGCCGCGCGAAGGCCCAGTCCTTCTGCTCGAGTCGATCGATGTTCGGCAACACCTCGGTCGACATAAACTCGTCGGCCGTCTGCCCGATGAGCTTGTGCTCCTCAGTAAACCGGTCGGGCGTGAAAATGGCGGACGGCTCCGTCGTCGCCAGCAGCCACCCGCCACCCCTCGTTGCTAACGACGCTGTCTGCACGCTCATAGGGACTCCTTCTTGCTCGGGATTGGGGGTTAGGGGTTGGGGATTGGCTCACTCCGGATGCCAATCTCTGATTCCTGACCCACGGCTTCAAAACCCAGCCTTCCGTGTTCCTCGGGACTAAGGATCAGGGACTGGGGACCGGCGACCAGGAATTCGGAAGCTGCATCGTGCAGCAACCAATCCCTAATCCCCAATCCCGTCTACTGACTACCGACTACTGTCTACTCACTCAACACCGCTCGAAAATTCCCGCCGCTCCCATCCCTCCGCCGACGCACATCGACACCATGCCGTAACGCGACCCGCGCCTGTGCATCTCGTAGAGGAGCGACGTCGTCAACTTCGCGCCCGTGCAGCCGAGCGGATGGCCCAGAGCCACCGCGCCGCCATTCACGTTGAGGCGATCGGGATCGATAGGCAGTTCGCGCAGGCATGCCAGCATTTGCGCGGCAAACGCCTCGTTGAGTTCCACCAGGTCGATGTCTTCCAGACGCAGCCCCGTACGCGCCAGAAGCTTCCTGATCGCCGGCACCGGTCCCACGCCAAACCGCTCCGGCTCGACGCCCGCCGTGGCGTAGCCGACAAACCGGGCGAGCGGCTGCAGTCCCATGGCGTCGGCCTTCTCGCGCGACATCACGACGACCGCGGCTCCGCCATCGCTCATCTGCGACGAGTTGCCGGCCGTCACCGTGCCTTTGGCGTGAAAGGCCGGCTTCAGTTTGGCCAGTGCCTCCATCGAGGTGTCGCGCCGCGGCCCCTCGTCTATGTCGAACACGAACTCGCGGGCAGTAGGTGCAGAGCCGTCAGGAGAGGGCTCGACCAACGTCACTCGAACCGGCACGATTTCGTCACGAAACCGGCCCGCGTCGATGGCGGCAATCGCCCGGCTGTGGCTGCGAAACGCGAAGGCGTCCTGCTCCTCGCGCGACAGCCCGCATTCGCGCGCGTGGTTCTCGGCGACAAGGCCCGTGCTCAGATACACGTCAGGGTAAGAGTCGACCAGCGCCGGGTTGGGCGACACCTTGTTGCCGCCCATGGGCACGAGGCTCATGCTCTCGGTGCCTCCCGCAACAATGACGTCCGCGCCGCCGCCGATGATGCGTTCGGCGGCGTACGCGATCGCCTGCAGGCCCGACGCGCAGAACCTGTTGACGGTCACAGCCGAGGCCGAGACCGGGATGCCCGCGCGCAGGCTGGCGATGCGCGCCACATTCAGACCCTGTTCTGCCTCCGGCATCGCGCAGCCGATGATCACATCGTCAATCAGGGCCGCGTCGAGCGCGGAAGCGCGGCGCAGGGCGGCGATGATGGCGGTGGCCGCCAGCTCGTCGGGACGTACTGTGCGGAGGGCACCGTGAGGAGCCCTGCCAATGGCGGTTCGCGCGGCGGAAACGATGACGGCTTCTCGCATGAGTAGGTCCTCTGGTGCGGCGTCCAATCAGCGCGGGGCGGAGAAATCCGCCAGCAGATCTTCGACGGCCTCGCCGAGTTCGAGTGTCTTGCCGTCGAACAGATGATCGGCGCCATCAATCACGACGAGTTCCTTGGGATCCGGCACGTGCGCGTAGAACGTCGTCGTCTCTCTGTACGGGCACAGTTCGTCGCGGTTGCCCTGGATGAAGAACTTCGGTTTCAGGCTGTTGGTCACAGCCGAAAAATCGTAGCGCCCGACTGGCGGAGCGATGCCGATCAGGGCAGAGACGCGATCGTCGGTGGCGCCCACCGTCATTGCGATCCACGAGCCGAACGAGAAACCGGCCGCCCAGATCTCGACCCCGGGATACCGCGCGGCCACCACGTCGAGGGCCGCAAGAAAGTCGGCCATTTCGCCCGGGCCGTCGTCGAAGGTTCCCGCGCTTGTGCCCACGCCCCGGAAGTTGAAGCGCAGCACGGCCGCGCGCGTGCGACACAGCGACTTGGCGACCTGGTACACGACCTTGTTGTGCATCGTGCCGCCGCCGGTTGGCAGTGGATGCGCCAGCACGACCGCGACGCGGGGCGGATCGTCCAGGTGCGCGTCGGCTGCCGGTGCACTGCCATCCGCCTGGCGGACCGGTCCGATGTGGCACCCCCACGCCGGCTCATCGAGCAGCGCCTCGAGGCGGCCCGATGGGCCGTTGAACTCACGAATCACGCGACCACCTCTCGATGTGGACAGAACGCATTGACCACTTCCGCGAACGCGCCTGCCTGGGTCACCATGCCGATGTGACCGGTGCGCGCCATCGTGATCATGCGTGCGTCCGCGATCAGCTCGACGTAATCCTTCATACCGTCGACCGGCACCACGCGATCCAGTTCGGGTTCGCCCGCCACCACCAACGTCGGTGCCGTGATGCGCCGGCAGACACTGACGAAATCGACATCGGCCGCGAGCATGATCCGGTCCGCCATTCGCCGCGGGGATATCCGTGCGGCAAGGATCCGACCGAGATGGCTGGTGAGAAACGAGAATCGCGGCCCCCACGCCGGCCGCGCCGCCGCGACCTCCGGATAGAGGCGGCCTGCCGCGCGCGCGACGAATGCGGGAGTTGATGCCAGCGGTGCGTTCACGTAGCGCTGCACTCTGGCGTCGGGCTTCCAGCGAGGACCCGGAGTTGAAGCCAGCACCAGCGCGCGAATCCGGCCCGGCCGACCCGCCGCGTACGCCGCACCCACCAGACCGCCAAACGACACGCCGCAGATGACGGCGGACTCGGCTCCCGCGCGGTCGAGCACGCTGTCCACCTGCCGAAGAAACAGCTCGAACCCCAGACTCGGATCGTGCGGGCAGCCACTACCGCGTTCGCCAGGCAGCGAGACCGCGAGGACGCGAAACGTCCGGGCCAGCGCCTGGGCCGTCGGCGCAATCCACTCCCAGCGTCCCTGGATGCCGGGAATGAGCACGAGCGGTGGACCGGTACCGATGTCGAGCACTTGATCTAATTCCTCAGTATCTTCCCCGTCTTCAGCGTGTAGCCGATCCGCTCCAGCGTCTTCGGCTCACCACACAGGCTGATGAACGCCTCGCGCTCGAGATCGAGCACGTACTGCTCCGACACGGTTGTTGCGTGGGGCAGCGATCCGCCCGAGAGAACCCACGCGAGCTTCCGGCCGATCAGTGCGTCGTGATCGCTGATCCGGTCGCCTCGCCGTGCCAGGTGGACGCCAAGCGACAACGTGGCCAGCAGGTTCTCACCGCCCACCGGGATGGCCGTTGGCCGCGCCGGCGGCTGATAGCCTTCCGCGACCCGCGCCAACGCTCGCGTTTTCGCGTCGGCGATCAACCGATCGCGGTTCATCGTGATGGCGTCGGTGGAACGCAGGTAACCCAGCCGTTTTGCATCCGGACCGCTGGTGGCGACCTTGCCAAACGCAATGGTCTCGAATGCACGCTGCACGTACGGCAGCAGGTCCGCCTGCGAGCCTGGGAGGCGCGACTCGAGGCAACGGATGAGCATCTCCTTGGTACCGCCGCCAGCCGGGATCAATCCCACGCCGACCTCGACCAGGCCCAGATACGTCTCGGCCGCGGCCTGCACGCGATCACCGTGCAGCACGATTTCGCATCCGCCGCCAATGGCGAGACCGACGGGCGCCACAATAACCGGCACGTCCGCGTACTTGAGCGCAAGCGTGGCGCCCTGGAACGCCCGCACCATCATGTCGATCTCTTCCCAGTTGCCCTCCTGCGCTTCCATCAGCAACAGCATGAGATTGGCGCCGGCAGAGAAGTTGACCGACTCGTTGCCGACAACCAAGGCGCGGAAGTTGGTTGCGGCCTCCCGCGTGCCCGCATGGAGCATCTCGATGGCGTCGCCGCCAATCGCGTTCATCTTCGAATGGAATTCGACGGCCAGCACCCCGTCGCCCAGATCGATCAGGCTGGCGCCCGCGTTCTGCTTCACGATCCGCGACTGCTCCCTGGCGGACCTCAGGATCTCGAGGCCCGCACCGGCGGGCGGGAGCGCGCCATCGCGGAACCTGTCGCGACCCGCATCGAGAAGCTGTTGTGCCAGAATGGGCGCTGTTCCGCCGTGGGGAACCGCGTCGAGCACGGCCCGGATGCCGATCTCATCGAAGATCTCAAACGGCCCGGTGTCCCATCCAAACCCCCATCGCATCGCCCGGTCCACATCGTCGATGCCATAAGCAATATCTGGAGCAACCTGCGCCGCGTACAGCAGGGAAGGACCAAGCGTCGACCGCATGAACTCGCCCACGCCATCCTTGCCCAGAAACAGCGTTCGCAGCCGTTGTCCCGGATTCTCGATCGCGCGTGCTGCTTCGAGCGCGGGCAGCGACACGTGCTGCGATGGCCGATAGTCCATGGTGGCTGGATCGAGCACCAGGATCTGGGATTCGCCGCCAGGACGCTTGACGCGCTTGTAAAAGCCCTGTCCAGCCTTCTCGCCAATCCAACCGCGTTTGAGGAGTTCCTGGATGAGCGGTGGCGGCTCGAAGCCGCGACGCGCATCGGGGTCGGTGAGCGTCTCGGCCAGCGTGCGGGCGACGTGCGCGAAGACGTCGATGCCGGCGATGTCGAGCGTGCGGAACGTCGCGCTCTTGGGCCGGCCGATCGCAGGGCCCGACATCGCGTCGATTTCTTCGATTGTGTAGCGGCCCGTTGCCAGCACGTCGAGTACACGGAACACCCCGTGGATGCCGATGTGGTTCGCGATGAAGTTGGGTGTGTCCTTCGCGACGACGACGCCCTTGCCCAGTCGGAGGTCGGCGTATGCCTGCACGCGTGCCAGCACATCGGGATCGGTCGCCGGCGTCGGGATGATCTCGAGCAGGCGTAGATAGCGCGGCGGGTTGAAGAAGTGCGTGCCGAGCCAGTGCCGCCGGAAGTCGTCCGACCGCCCTTCGGCCAATGCCGAGACCGACAGGCCCGACGTGTTGGTGGACACGATGGTGCCAGGGCGCCGGACCTTATCAATGCGTTCGAGCAGCGGCCTCTTGATGTCGGCGCGCTCGACGACGGCTTCGATGATCCAGTCGCAGTCGGCCAGGACGTCGAATTGCTGCTCGAATCCGCCCGTGCGGATACGCGACGCGGCATCTGGCGTGTAGAACGGATCCGGTTTCAGCTTCCGCACCCGCTCGACGCTCTCCTTCGACAACTGGGGCGTGAGGTCGAGCAGCCAGACATCCACGCCTATGCTGGCGAAGAGCGCCCCAATCTGGGTGCCCATCGTGCCCGCGCCGACGATGCCAACGGTTCGGATCATGATGTGGGACTCCTTCGCTTCCGGGCGCCGGGGCCTCGACGCTGTTCTGGCCTCGACCGTCGACGTCGCTCGTTCCGGGCCGTCCGGCCGTCGACGGCCGGGAGGGTAGCACCATCAGCCGATCGGCCTGGCGCCGGGGTGCGCAGCCCGCCGACCAGCAGGCCGACGACCGCGTCGGCGTCGGCCGCGAGTGCATACCGGCGGCGGCTCAGCATCCAGTTGGTGGCCATTTCGTCGAGTGCGCCGAAGAGGATCTTGGCGACAGTGGTCGCCTTGAGGTCCTGGCGGAACACGCCGGCCGACTGCCCATCGGCAATCACGCCGCGGATGATGCCGAGGTACTCGCGCAGCAGCGTCGACGAGAAGCGCTCCATGTGCTTGGTCGACTGGCGCAACTCCACCTGGAAGACGATGGCCAGATCGCGGTCGCGGCCAAGCCGGTCAAGATGAAGCCGCGCGATGGCGGTCAGGCGGGAGAGCGGATCGGTGACGCCGGAGAGGGCCGCCCGGCCCTCGTCGATGGCCGTACGCATCGTACGCTCGAAGATCGACGCCAGCAGGTCGTCCTTGCTCCGGAAATACAGGTACACCGTGCCGGCGGCCACGCCGGCCTCGCGGGCGACATCGGCAACCTGCGCGTTGAAAAACCCGTGGCGCGCGAACACGCGCGTGGCGGCGCGGAGGATGGCGTCGTGCTTGTCTGCCTTTGCGCCTGACGGCCGGATTGTAGGCCTCAAGGGTTCGTCGGCGCGGATCGAGACGGCAGAGAGGGCAGCGGACATCATGGACCCCGGTGACTGAATGACTGTTCATTCACTCTGGACTCCTGTGCTGATCTTGTCAAGGTCCCGGTTGGGGGCGCCGCTCGGATAGAATTTGGCCTCAATACCCGTCCGCATCCATACCGTGCTGTTCACCATCACCCTGTTCCTCGGGTCGGTCCTGCTGTTCCTGCTCGAGCCGATGTTCGGTCGCCTGCTGCTTCCGCAACTGGGCGGGGCACCATCCAGGATCCCCCTGCCCGCGTCTGGACTGACGACTACTCGAACCTGCTTGCCCTGTTCCGCTGGCGGTAGGAAACGCGCCTACGCCTTGTTGCGGGCGATCTTCGCGATCGTCACACCCAGCAGGTAGGTCGCTCCCGCCGATAGTACGCCGACCGTCGCCGGCGTCCACAACGACCCGGGGCGGATGCCGCCCCACAACTGGGTGACCACCACACCCGCAGCTCCCGCGAGAATCGACACGAGCACTTCGCGCCGGCGATCAACGTGCGCGTGAGTCGCGACCAGCACCGGGATGAGCACGGTCGCGCCGAGCATGGCGTAGAAGAAGCTGAGCGCACCCTCGATGGTCGGCGTCACGATCGCGACTAGGATACCGAGGGCACCGCCAACCACGGCAGCCAGGCGAGCCACGCCAAGCACCTGGCTGTCGCGGGCCGAACGGTTGATGAAGCGACGGTAGAGATCCTGCGAGAGTGAGGTCGACAGCATGAACAGCACGGCGTCCGCCGCGCTCACTTCGGCAGAGAAGCTCGCGGCCAGGAGCAGGCCACCGACACCAACCGGCAGATCGCTGACGAGCAAGGTCGGCAGCGCGAGTTCCCGCGCCAGTCCGGGATGGTGCAGACGGGCCGCCATGCCGAGCAGCGCCGGCACGAACCCGAACAGCATTAACATGACCGCGTTGACGCCAATCCCGATTCGCACGGCACGGTCGGATCTCGCACCGTAGATCTTCTGCAGCAGCCCGGGTGAGCTGACGAACGCCGGAACCATCAGCACCACGAAGCCAATAGAAGTGGTGCCGTGCCAGAACGCCCCATATCCTGCATCGGGTATCGCACCAGGCGCCTGACGCAGAATCATGTCAAGGCCGCCCGCATTCGAGATGACGAATGGCAGCGCAATGGCGAAGCCCACTAACTTCACCATCAACTGCACCACGTTCACCCAGGCCGCGCCGAGCAGCCCGCCCGCCGCGAAGTACGTGGTCAGCAGCCCGCCGCCGATGAGGCATCCGACCCACTTGGGCATGCCCGCGACGACGTTCAAGATCCAGGCAATGCCGATCAACTGCCCGGCGAGAATCGACAAAGTGGCAAACCACAGCATGCTCGACACCACGCCGCGCACCGATCGGCCGAAGTGGTGTTCGACAAGGTCGCCAGCCGTGAGGAAACCGTTTTGCGTGGCCTGGCGCCACACGCGCGGGCCAATCCAAAAGGCCAGCAGCAGCGACCCGATGCCGGCCGATCCGTTCCACCACCACGCGCTCAGCCCGTCGCGGTATGCAATCCCGGTGGCGCCCACCGTCGAACCGGCTCCGATGTTGGCCGCGAGGACGGTTGAAAAGAGCAGCGCCGCGCCGAGCGATCTATTGGCAACAAAGAAGCTGCTCGCGCTGCGGACGCGCCGGCTCACGGCCAAGCCAACGCCCAGCAACACGGCCGAGTAACAGACGAGCAGGACGAGGTGGAAATTCACCACTACCGCCTGGCGGCGGCGGCGAGATCGTGGACCGCCGGCAGGCCGGGAAGACCAGTCGCCTGGCGCACGGCGTTCAGCACGGCTTCGGCCACCACGTCGGCGGCAAGCGCCCCGATGATGCTCACATCGGCCGGCTGCGCCAATCGGCCCGTGGCCAGCGCAAACAGCGTGTCGCCGTCGTTCATCGAATGCACCGGCGCGATGGCGCGGGCCAGGCCGTCGTGCGCCATTTGCGCCACCTTTGTCGCCTGCGCCTTGGTCAGGCGCGCGTTGGTCGCGATGACGCCAATGGTCGAGTTCTCGCCGATCGGGTTCTTCTGTGTGGTACCAGTTCGAATCAGGACGCGCGCATCGGCCAGCCCGCGTCCGTCAGGTGTTCGCACGCCGGCCACCACGCGGCCAGTCGCGGGATCGACGATGTCGCCAAACGCATTGACCGCGACCAGCGCCGCGACCGTGAGGCCGCCGGGAAGCGTGATGGCCGCGCTGCCGATCCCGCCCTTCATCGCCCGATCCATGCCAAGCAGTTTGCCCACCGTGGCGCCCGCGCCCGCCCCCACGTTGCCCTGCGCCACGGGACCATCAGTCGCCGCCTTGGCCGCCGCGTAGCCGCAATCAGCCGTCGGCCGCACGCGCGCATCGCCCACCCCGAGATCAAACAGGATGGCGGCCGGCACAATCGGCACCACGCCGTACTGCGTCGGGAACCCGATCTTGCGTTCGTCCAGGTACCGCATCACACCCGAGGCGGCATCGAGGCCGAAGGCGCTCCCGCCTGCCAGCACAATGGCGTGCACCTGATCGACCAGGCTGAGCGGATTGAGCAAGTCGGTTTCGCGCGTGCCTGGCGCCGAGCCACGCACGTCGACGCCAGCCACCGCGCCTGAACCCGCCAGAACCACCGTGCAGCCTGTCGGGCGTTCGGTGAGCGTGTGATGGCCGACCGTGATGCCCGGGACCGCCGTGAGGCCGCGATCATCAAACCGGCTTTGGGTCTGCGCCGCCAGGCCGAACGGGATGGCCGCGCACAACAGTGCGGCGCATGTCCACAGCCGAGAAGAGCCAAGTGTCTTCATGAGCGATTCCGCCCGAATGGTACCACACGGCGCAGTCGGTTGCCGGTGCTGGAGGACCCCCGATGTCCGCAACCGCTCCAGCCCAGGCGCCATGTGCCACAGTCAGTCGGGTGTGGCTGCGCGAGGTGTGAACTCAAGAGACTCGGCGGATGTCAACGCCTGGTGTGAGTCTTGAATTCGCGGCATGCATCCCGGAAAATTCAGAACTCAGAACTCAACCGCGCCCCAACCCACCAGCGAGGTGCCCCCGCAAGACCTTGACAGTAACCTGCCTGGAGGTACCATCGTGTGTCGTGGCAGAGGAAATTCCTATCGTTTATACTTCCACAGTGGGAAGAGAGGTGACCACGATGTCCACCAGCCAGCGCACAATGGCATGGCTCCTGATCCTGATCTGGATAATCCCAGGGCTGGCCTTCGCCGAGCAAAAAGGGAGGCTCCTTGGCAAGGTCGTCGACCCGGAGGGCAACCCGATTCCAGGGGTGGTCGTGACCGCCACGTCGCCGCAGATCCCGAGCTTCAAGGAAGTCCGGACAACCGACAAGAAGGGCACCTTCATTGTGGACTTCCGTGCGGTCGACGTGACGTACCATTATCGATTTGACAAGGCCGGATATCAGTCCGTTGAGGCCCAGCAGGAGTGGCACCTGGAGGGCACCCAGAGTTACCAGTGGACGATGCACCCAGTGAGTGGGTCGGCGGTTGGCAGCCTGCCCCCGGCCTCGACTTCGGAGCCAGCGATCCTCGCCTTCAACGGTGGCGTCACCGCCCTCAAAGCCAAGGATTACCCAACTGCCGAGGCGAAATTCAAGGAAGCCGTGGGGCACGACCCGAACCTGCTCCAGGCGTGGGTGGCGCTGAGCGCGGTCCAGGTGCAGACCGGGCATAACCAGCAGGCGGCGGAGTCCGCGGAGAAGGCCATGGCCCTCGGCTCCCAGGACGAGGCGGTCCTGTTGTCGCGGTGGCAAGCCTACCGCAACCTCAAAGATGACGCCAAGGCGGCAGAGGCGCTGAAGGACCTGGAGAAAGTCGGTCGTCGGGCCGAGGAAGCGAAGAAGATCCACAACGAGGCTGTCGCCCTCGTAAAGGCCGGAG
This sequence comes from Acidobacteriota bacterium, assembly GCA_026393675.1. Taxonomy (NCBI): domain Bacteria; kingdom Pseudomonadati; phylum Acidobacteriota; species Acidobacteriota bacterium. The sequence goes on from JAPKZQ010000015.1 coordinate 51,404, forward strand.
ACAATACGGGCGCCTTTGCGAAGTTTCAGGAAGCCCTCAACATCGACCCGACCCTCCAGGCGTCGCTGCTCGGGCTCGCCACGGCCGGTTTCAAGATCGGCCGCAACGCGGAGGCGGCAACCGCCGCGGAGGCCGTCCTGAAGGCGGATCCCAAAAACGAGCGCGCGATACGGCTTCGGTACAATGCCTGCTTGAGCCTGGGGGACAAGGAGAGGCTCATCGACGCGCTGGTGGGTCTGGCTGCCGTGGAGCCCGCGGTTGCAAGCAACGGGCTCCTGAAGCTGGCCTTCGAAGCCTACGATGCCAATGACAAGGTCCGGACCAAGGAGAGATTCCTCAAGGTTCTCGATGTCGATCCGAACCAACCGCTGGCCCACTACTACCTGGCCATGGCCTACGTGAACGAGGGCGCCACCGAGGAGGCGAGGAGCCACCTTGAACGCTTCATCGCGCTTGCGCCGAACAGCCCAGAGGCTAAGACAGCGCGCGAGATGCTCAAGCAATTGATCAAACTTGGAAGCGAGTAGGCTCGGCCGTCAGCGGCCGCTCCGACTTGGTGTGAATCCAACCGCTTGGATCCAATGGCGTAGATTTTGGGTTCCTGCAGGCATGTGGCGTGAGACATTCACCTGCTAAACCATTGACATGGCAGAGATTTGTGATGCTTTGTCGGCGGCTGGCATCCGCCTGATTCTGGTATAGCGTGTGCAACTAGAACCAACCGCGACCTGTCGGCGTTGCCGCAGGCCTCGTGAGTCCCGTACGAGGGACACTGTCTCGGCGTTTGTATGTGGCTTTTTTTGATTCCCCGATTCCATCGGTTGACATCGGGGAGGAGGACGCGATGAAGAGAATGGCATGGCTAATGGCTGCTCTCATGGTTCTGGCGCTGCCGCTCGTGGGTGCAGCCCAGACCGAGGCCGGCCGCGTCACAGGTGTGGTCACCGACCCGAGCGGCGGGGTGCTGCCCGGTGTGACGGTTACTATCAAGGGTGAGGGCACCGGCGGCGCGATTCGCTCGACGGTGACCGACTCAACCGGCCGCTACGTCGTCGCCAACGTGGCGCCGGGCTCGTACGAGCTCAGCTTCGAACTGCCAGGGTTCAGCAGACAAGCGAGCAAGCTGGTCGTGGCGGTCGGCCAGTCCGTCACCGTGGATACGAAACTCGAGATCGGCCGCCAGACCGAGCAGATCCAGGTGACCGGCTCGCTGATTCCTCGCCCGACACTGGAGGCCATGAGCCCTGTCACCACCTTGGACGTTGAAACGATCACGTATCGGGGGATGAACCGCGTCGAGGACCTTCTCATGAGCTTGCCGCAGGTCTTCGCCGCGCAGAACTCCACGATCGCAAACGGTGCGTCGGGCACAGCGACAGTGGACCTGCGCTACCTCGGCGCAAATCGCACGCTGGTGCTGATCGACGGCCGCCGGATGTCGAGTGGTGACGCCTTCGCCACTGCTCCTGACCTGAACTTCATTCCGTCTGCGCTCGTGAAACGGGTCGACGTCCTCACCGGCGGCGCTTCGTCCGTCTACGGCGCCGACGCCGTCGCTGGCGTTGTCAACTTCGTCCTGGACAAGGACTTCGAGGGCGTCAGAGGCGGTGTTCAGTACGGCGGCTACCAGCACAACAACAGCAACGCCCTGGCGCAGTCCATAAACAAGGCCAAGGGGTTCAGCTACCCATCGGGTACTATCTGGAATAACGCCCCGACCGACTTCAACGTGGCGCTCGGTGGCAAGTTCGGCGATCGTAAGGGCCATGCTTCTGTCTACCTCGACTACCGCAACACCGACGCGATCACGAAAGATCAGCGCGACTACACCAACTGCTCCGTCCTCGGGGGTCTGACCATGAACGGCCCGACCTGTGGCGGTTCAGCCACGTGGCCGGCAGGTCGTTTCACGGTGTATGACGCAACCTTCAGTAAGACCGCTAACTACGTGCTGGACCTGAATTCCGCAACCGGCGATCAGCTCAGGCCCCGCACGTCAGCAGACGTCTTCAACTACGCGCCCTACAACTTCATGCAGCGTCCTGACCAGAGGTGGGCCGGTGGTGGTTTCCTGAACTACGAGTGGAACAAGAAGATTCAGGCCTACCTTGACGTCATGTTCATGGATGACTACACGGACGCACAGATTGCGCCCTCGGGAGACTTCGGCAACACAGGGCTCATCAACTGCAACAACCCGATGCTGAGCGCCCAGGAGCGGCAGACCCTTTGCACGAATTTCGGTTATGGGCCAACCGACATGGCCAACGTCTATATCTATAGACGCAACGTCGAGGGTGGAGGCCGGATCTCCCAGCTCCGTCACACCGACCTCCGTTACTCCTTCGGCCTCAAGGGCGACCTCAACAAGACCTGGAGCTATGACGCCTACGCCCTGCAGGCCGAGGTGCACTCCCCGCAATCGTACGCCAACGACCTTAACGCACTGAACATCCAGGATGCCCTGATCGTCGACGGCGACCCGGCCAATCCGAGCACGTGGCACTGCCGTTCCGGCAATCCCGGCTGTGTTCCGTGGAACATCTTCAAGAAAGGCGGGGTGACGCAGGCAGCGCTGGACTACCTCTCGCTAGACGAAGTATTGAATTCTGGCACGAGGACACGGGTTGTGGGCGGCAAGCTCACGGGTGACCTCAAGAATTATGGTCTGGCTCTTCCCACCGCGACCGAGGGCATTAAGGTCGCTCTGGGCGGCGAGTACCGGCAGGAATACCTGTTTGTCCATCCCGACATGCCGTTCGAGCAGGCCCTTGGTGCAGGTTCGGGTGGTCCAACGCTTCCCGTCGAAGGTACCTACACCGTAAAGGAGTTCTTCGCCGAGGGGCTGATCCCCATCGTTCAGAACGCTCCTGGGTTCAAGGATTTGAGCCTGGAGGTTGGCTACCGCTACTCCGACTACAGCAGCACCGGGAAGTGGCCCACCTACAAGGTGCAGGCATCCTGGGCGCCAGTCGCCGACTTTAAGATCCGTGCAGGCTTCAACCGTGCGACTCGCTCACCCAACGTGACGGAGCTGTACACACCGCAGGGGCTTGGTCTCGGCGGTAGTCAGGACACGTGTGCGGGCGCGCACCCCACAGCAAGCCAGGCGCAGTGTGCGCTGCAGGGCGTGACCGCTGCGCAGTACGGTAACCTCTCTGAGAACCCGGCCAACCAGTACAACACCATCGGTGGAGGTAACCCGAAGCTGAATCCCGAGTCCGCCGATACCTACACCGTCGGGCTGGTTCTTACCCCGAGGGCGGTCCCGGGCTTCACGGCCGCGATCGACTACTACAACATCAAGATCAATAGCACCATCGGCGCCCTTGGAGCCGATGACATCCAGAACCAGTGCGCCGCCACCGGCAGTCCCTTGCTGTGCGGCCTGATCCACCGTGACAGGCTCGGTTCGCTGTGGATGACAACGGACGGCTACACCATCACGGCCAATCAGAACGTGGGTAAACTCGAGTCAGAAGGCATCGACCTGAACACCACCTACTCCAAGAGCCTCGGCGGAGTCGGCTCGTTCTCGGTGAACCTCATCGGCACCATCCTGAGGCATCAGAAGATCGATACCGGGCTGTACGCCTATGACTGCGTGGGCTACTTCGGCAACCAGTGCGGTATTCCGACTCCCACGTGGCGGCACATGCTCCGCTTCGCGTGGGAGACCAGGTTCAACACCACGTTCACTCTCGGATGGCGCATGATCGGCGGCGTCACGAACGATGATGGCAGCCCCAATCCGGCTATTGGAGATCCGACCAACATCGCGTTGTTGCAGGCCAACGACGCCTACGTGATCTCCGCCCGCCACTATCTTGACCTCTCGGCGACCTACAAGGCGGGGAAGCATTACCAGTTCGTACTCGGTGCCAACAACATTCTTGACAAGGAACCCCCGTTCGGGGTGGGCAGTACTCCCAACGACTACGGGCCGGGCTTCTACGGCACGTACGATCCATTGGGCCGCTACATCCACATGAGCCTGCAGTTCAACTTCTAGTAGACTCGTTTGCCGGGGGGCGCCACGCGCGGCCCCGATTTTCAAGGGGGAGCCAGGTGGCTCCCCCGTTTTTTTCTCGGCCTCGACGCGTTCAAGCCGTCGGTCCCGTCCCGCTCGGGTGGAGACGAGGATTGACGTGGAAGGTCTATGCTATTGGGATGGCGTACCGCTCCGGCTCTGTCGCCAGGGAGGTTGTCGTGCGAAGACGCAGTTCGATGATGATGACGGTGGCGATGCTGGTGATGATGGCGGCAGGCCTGATGGCGCAATCGCCAGCGGCCCAGACCGCCGCCAGGGCCTCCCGCCCGGCGGCCGCCCCTCCAGGGTCAGCATCGTTTGACCTGGCGCACCTCTCGACTGTCGACAAGGTCATCGAGCGGGCCATCGCCGACAAACAGCTGCCGGGGGCCGTGCTGCTCGTCGGCCGCGGAGCCGACGTCGTCTACCAGAAGGCCTACGGCCTGCGGGCGCTGCTGCCGCAGCCCGAGCCGATGACGCTTGACACGATCTTCGATATGGCCTCGCTCACCAAGGTGGTGGCCACCACGACAAGCGTGATGATCCTCGTCGAGGAAGGTCGCATCCGCCTGAACGATCGCGTCGCCACCTTCATCCCCGACTTCGGCCGGCACGGCAAGGACCAGATCACCATTCGGCACTTGTTGACCCACTACTCCGGCCTCCGGCCCGACCTCGATCTGAGCGACGACTCGTGGACCAGTTACGAGAAGGCCATCGCGCGCGCCTGCGACGAGGTGCCGACTTCGGCGCCGGGCGAGCGGTTTGTCTACAGCGACATCAACTTCTTCGTGCTCGCCGACGTGGTGGCGCGCGTCAGCGGCCAGCGATTCGACCTGTTCGCGCGGGACCGGGTGTTCACGCCGCTCGGCATGGTCGATTCGATGTTCAACCCGTCGGACTCGCTGCGCCCACGCATCGCGCCCACCGAGATGTGCGTGCCGTTTGGATGGCCGTGCAACGGCCCAGGGCAGATGATGCTGCGCGGCATCGTGCACGATCCGACCGCGCGGCGGATGGGCGGCATCGCGGGCCACGCGGGGCTGTTCAGCACGGCCGCCGACCTGTCGCGTTTCTGCCGGATGCTCCTTGATGGCGGGTCGCTTGGCGGCGTGCGCATCCTGTCGCCGCTCACCGTCGCGAAGATGACGACGCCGGCGTCGCCGGCGGGAATGCCCAGCGTGCGCGGGCTTGGGTGGGACATCGACACGAGCTACTCGTCGAACCGCGGTGAGCTGCTGCCGGTCGGTTCGTTCGGCCACACCGGGTTCACCGGCACGTCGTTGTGGATCGATCCGCTGACGAAAACCTACGTCGTGCTGCTGTCCAACCGCGTGCACCCCGATGGCAGGGGCGATGTGACGCCGCTGCGCGCGCGTGTCGCGACAATTGTGGCGTCGGCCCTGCGCCAGGTGCCCGATGCCGCCGCCCTCAGGCAGCAACGGTGGACCGGCACCGACTTCGGCGCCGCGGGCACGGCGCCGCGACGCGGGGATGAGACGGAGGGACGGACGCGAAACGGCATCGACGTCCTGCGCGCCGACGCGTTCAAGTTGCTGCAGGGCAAGCGGGTGGGACTGGTTACCAACCACACGGGTCGCGCCCGAGAAGGCGACGCGACGATCGACCTGCTGGCGTCGGCCAAGGGCGTCAAACTGGCGGCGCTCTTCAGCCCGGAGCACGGGATCCGCGGCATTCTCGACGAGAAGGTCGCCTCCTCCACCGACGAGAAGACGGGCCTGCCCATCTACTCGCTCTACGGCGCGACCATGCGGCCGACCGACGACATGCTCAAGGGCCTCGACACCATTGTCATCGACCTGCAGGACATTGGCGCGCGCTTCTACACGTACACGACCACGCTGGCCTACGTGATGGAGGAAGCGGCGAAGCGCAAGATCGCCGTCGTCGTGCTCGACCGGCCGAACCCGATCACCGGCGTCCAGATCGAAGGACCGTCGCTCGATCCTGCCGAGTTGGGGTTCACCGCCTACTTCCCGATGCCCATCCGTCACGGGCTGACGCTCGGCGAGTTAGCAAGGTTGTTCAACGCCGAGAACAAGATTGGCGCGGCGTTGACCGTCGTCGAACTGAAGCACTGGAACCGCGACGACTGGTTCGACGAGACGGGCCTGATGTGGGTGAACCCGTCGCCGAACATGCGGAACATGGTGGCGGCGAGCCTGTACCCTGGCATTGGCGCCATTGAGGCGTCGAACCTGTCGGTCGGGCGCGGAACCGATACGCCGTTCGAGCAGTTGGGTGCGCCATGGGTTGACGGCGTTCGTCTCGCTGCGGAGTTGAACCGGCGCAACCTGCCGGGCGTGCGTTTCTATCCCGTGGCGTTCACGCCCGTCTCGAGCAAGTTCGCGAACGAACTCTGCCAGGGCGTGTTCATCACCGTGACCGACCGGAGCCGGCTGCGGCCGGTGCGCGTCGGCCTCGAGGTGGCGTCGGCGCTCTTCCGTCTGCATCCGAAGCAGTTCAATGTGGATGGCGTGGGGCGGCTGTTTGGTGCCGACACCGTCAAGCGTCTCAGGGCTGGCGACGACCCTGCCGACATCGCGAACACGTGGGCACGGGCCGAGGCGCAGTGGCGGATCCTGCGCGCGAAATACCTGCTGTATCGGTGATGAGTACTGTACCTCTTCGGGATTCGGGATTCGGGCGAGCGGGAGGGCCGTGTGACGGCGGGTTTCCCGGGAACGCCGGGCTCCCCGACTTCGCTCGTTGAGCTTCGTCGAGGTCTCGCCGTAGCGCTCTGGCGCGGAGGCGGACAGCCCGGCACGTGCTCAGGCCACGCTAGATCGTGGCGATCCCAGGGGGATGGCGAGATGAACGTCTACAAGTTCTGGCTGGTAGCGTTTCTGGCATTAGCGATTGCCGTTCCGGCCGCGGCCCAGGTGGCCACCGGCCGCATCGAGGTCACGGCCGTCGACAGCACCGGAGCGGTCCTGTCCGGCGTGCTGGTCGAAATGACGGGACCGCAGAACGGCAGCAAGTTGACCGGCCCCGATGGCGCCGCCCGCATCCTGAACCTGCCTCCGGGCACGTATCAGATCAAGGCCACGCTGTCGGGTTTCGCCGACTACCTCAACACGTCGGTTTCGGTTGCGGCTGGCGGCAACGTGCAACTGAAAGCCGCTCTGGCGGTCGCGGGCGTGACGCAGAAGATCGATGTGACGGCCAGGACGCCCGTGATCGACGCGAAGAAGGTCGGGACGGCCACCAGCGTCACGCTCGATGAACTGCAGAACATTCCGTCGGCACGCGACCCGTGGGTCGTCATGCAGACGGTGCCGGGCATCATCACGGACCGCGTCAACGTCGGGGGTTCAGAATCCGGCCAGCAGTCTGGCTATCAGGCGAAGGGGGCATCGGGCGGCGACAACACGTGGAACATGGACGGTATCCCGATTACCGACATGGCGGCCACCGGGTCGACGCCGACCTACTACGACTTCGGCATGTTCCAGGAAATGAACGTCACGACGGGCGGTTCCGACATGTCGAGCGCGACGGGTGGCGTGGCGCTGAACTTGATCCTGAAGTCCGGCAGCAATACGCCGCACGGATCGGCCCGCATCTTCTTCGAAGATCAGTCGATGCAGGGCAACAACATGTCGGCGACGCTGGCCACCGCGCTCGGCAGCCCGAACGGCAAGGGCAACCGAATCAAGCAGTACCTGGACACGGGTTTCGAAATCGGCTTTCCCATGGTGAAGGACAAGCTGTGGGCATGGGGGTCGATGGGCAAGACCGACGTGGACAACCTGACCATCAAGCAGACACCGGACAATACGTCCCTGAAAAACTGGGCGACGAAAATCCAGGGACAGGTGACGCAGAACGTCCGTGCCAGCTTCATGTGGTTCCATGGCGACAAGCAGGCGTTCGGGCGCAATGCGAGCGCGACGCGTCCGCCTGAGACGACCGTCAACCAGAGCGGGCCGAGCAACTTCTACAAGGGCGAGATGAATGTCGTCCTGAGCAACGACCTGTTCCTGAGCGTCCGTGGTTCGCACATGCCCAGCAGATTCGACTTCGTGCCTCAGGGCGGCATGAACAAGGACGTCTACTATGACGACAGCGGCGTGTGGCACGGCTCGTCCTGGAACTACCATACCAACCGGCCGCAGCAGGTGGCGATGGCCGAGGGCAGCTATTTCAACGGCAACCACGAGTTGAAGTTCGGTTTTTCCTGGCGCCGTGTCACCGTTGAAACGGCGTCGCAGGTATCGAGCAGCAACGGCAAATCCATCGTGTCGTACTACAACGGCTACCCGGACATCTTCGTCACGATTGACAGCCCGTTTGCGTCGAACGCCCGCGCGCACTACATGTCCGGCTGGCTATCCGACACCATCACGGCGAAGCGCGCAACCATCACCGTGGGTTTGCGCTACGATCATCAGACCGATGGCACGCTCCCGACAAGCGAGCCGGCGGTGCCCGGCTTCGAGAAGTGGCTACCCGCGATCACCGCGCCGGCCGTCCCCGACGCAATCACGTGGAACTCGTTCTCGCCGCGCGCGGGTATGACCTACGCGCTCGACGAAGCGCGCAAGATACAGCTCCGAGCCAGCTACGCGCGGTTCGCGTCGCAGTTGGGCAACGGCACGTCGAGCGTGATTTCGCCCGTGCAGGATCGGTACATCGCCTTCTATGCCGTCGATACAAACCGTAACGGCGTGGCCGACCCTGGCGAAATCGACACCTCGTATCTGGCTGGATGGGGCGGCTTCGATCCGGCCACGCTGACGGCCAACAACAAGCTCGGCAGCTATTACGTGCCGGCCATCGACGAATTCATCGCCGGCATCGACCGCGAGGTGGGCAAGAACTTCGGTGTGAGCGCGTCGTTCACCTATCGCCGGTTTACCAACTTCAACTGGACGCCGTACATCGGCCTCCGGTCGCCGGCGTACACTCTGGCCGGGACGCTCACTGGCGGGCCGCTGCCCGATGGCTCAAATTTCAGCGCGCCGTACTACGCGGTGACTGCGGCTAACGTTCCGGCATCGGCCCAGTCCGGCGGTGTCGAGTACACCGGCCGCGACGGCTACTACCAGCGGTATTGGGGTATTGAAGCAAGCGCCACGAAGCGTCTGTCCGACAAGTGGATGGCGCGTTTCGGGTTTTCGACTAACGACCACCGCGAGTACTTCGACAACCCGGCGACCGCGATCGAGGATCCAACCCCGTCGGCTGGCAACCCGCTCGTGGACGGCGGCCTCGTCGTGACGGCATCGGGCGGGTCCGGCAAGAGCGGCATCTACCAGGTGTTGCCGAAGTACCAGTTCATTGCCAACGGCCTCTATCAGGCGCCGTGGGGCATTGACCTCGGCGTCAGCCTGGTAACGCGCCAGGGCTTCAGCCAGCCCTGGTACCGCAGCAGTGTGACGGCGACGGGCGATTACTTCAGCAGCAGCAAGTCGGTGCTGCTCGTGAAGGCCGTCGGCGCGAATCGTCTCCCGACCGTCACGTCGCTCGATGCTCGCATCGGCAAGGTGTTCAAGATCCAGAAGGTCAGCATCAACATCGACCTCGATATCTTCAACCTGCTCAACGCGGGGACCGTGCTGGGCCGCCAGTACGACCAGCGCCTGACGGGCGTCACCGGGTTCGACCAGATCCTCGAGATCATGAACCCGCGCATCCTGCGCATCGGCGCGCGGATCGACTTCTAATAGAGCATCAGGTAGATCACGACGCCGGTCACCGACACATAGAGCCAGAAGGGCAGGGTCCAGCGTGCGAGGCGCTTGTGACGGTCGAAGTGTCCGCGGAGCGCCCGCGTGAGCGTGACGATGGCCATCGGCAGGATGACGGCCGCCAGCACCACGTGTGTGCCAAGGATGAAGAAGTAGACCAGCCGGATCGGACCGGTGCCCGGGTACAACTTCGAGCCCGCGTTGGCGTGATAGACGATGTACGACGTCAGGAAGAGGGCCGACGCCATACACGCGGCGATCATGCACCAGCGGTGCGCGGTCTTCTGGCGGCGCCGGATCATGACGTAGCCCGTTGCGAGAAACGCTGCCGCGATCGCATTGAGCGTCGCGTTGAGGGCGGGCAGGTCCGAGATGGACATCATTTACACCCGATTGAGCACCATCAGGATCCACAACAGGGGCAGGTACGTGATTGAGCCGAAAAACAGGCGGCGCGCGGAATTCGTCGTGCGATCCCAGGCGAAGCGCGCCGCGAGGGCGAGAAACAGCGCGCTCATGATGCCGGCACCCGCCAGATATACGTTGCCCGTCATCGCCACAACCGTCGGCGCGAGGCTCAGCGGAAGCAGGGCGGCTGCGTAGATGAGCGCCTGCCGGCCGGTCGACGCGCCGTCGGGTTCGACCACTGGCAGAAGCGGGAAGCCCGCCCGCTTGTAGTCCTCCCTGTACATCCAGGCGATGGCGAGGAAGTGCGGCATCTGCCACAGAAAGACAATGCCAAACAGGATCCATGCCTCAATCGAGAGCGAGTTGCGCACGGCCGCCCAGCCGATCATCGGCGGAAGCGCGCCTGGAATGCCGCCGACCACCGTCGCGAGCGATGTTCGCCGCTTGAGCGGCGTGTAGAACACGGTGTAGGTGAGCAGCGTCGCTGTCGCGACGCCTGAGGCGAGCAGGTTGACGCCGAACGCGAGCTCGACAATGCCAGAGAGCGAGAGCACGAGCCCAAAGATGCTCGCCTGCCGCGGCGTCAGCCGGCCTGTCGGCAGCGGCCGCAGCCTCGTGCGGCGCATCAGGCCGTCAGCCTCGATCTCCATCAACTGGTTGAAGGCGGAAGCCCCGCTCGCCACCAGCGTCGTACCGACCAGCGTGTGAACCAGCACCATCCAGTCGGCTCGTGCGGGCCCGGCCATGTAGTAACCGGCGAGCGTCGTGGCGACCACCAGCATGTTCAAGCGGGGCTTGGCGAGCGTGACGTAGTCGCCCGTCCGGCCTCGCGCGGGGGCGGTAGACGCCGGCACCGTCCCATCTGGCATCGCGCGGTCCGGCCGAGGTGCGTCGGTGGACGGGTCGGTCATTGGGCCCTGATGATGCCGCGTCAGCGCTTGCGACGCGGTTTGACCGGGGGACGAGGTTTGGGCTTTGGCTTTGGCTTCGCCTTCACACGCGCGGGTGCCGGTTTGTCTTCGGTCGTTGCGGCCGCCACCTTCGGTGCTTCAGGTATGAGGCCAGCCTCGAACAACTTGCGATCAATACGGTCAGCGATCCAGTGCGGATCCCACCATTCGACAGGATTGACCGGACGTCCCGCCACAAGCGTCGTAAAGTGCACGTGATCGCCGCCGGCCAGGCCCGTCATGCCACTGCGGCCGATGGTCTCTCCGCCCTTCACGCTGTCGCCCTTTTCGACATCCATCGCCGACAGGTGGGCATAAAGCGTCTGGACGCCCATACCGTGGTCGATGATGACGCAATTGCCGTAGATGCCGAGGTACCCCGTATACATCACGCGTCCCGTATTCGCCGCGGTGACCTCCGCACCACGGACCGAGGCGAGATCCACGCCGAGGTGCACTTGCCGATCCACTTCGCGGTCGCCGTAGAAGTAGGTACGGTGATCCGCGAACACCGCCGCCGACGCCGCGCGCGCCATCCGAAGGAACGGGCCGCGCCACAGCATTTCTGGCCCACTCTCCTTGGCGATCGCTTCGATCTGCTGCGCGTTCTTGCGACGGACATCGCTGTTGATGGCCAGGAAGGCCGCCAGCCGCTCTTCGGGCTTGCCGGTTGGCATCTTCAGTTCCGGCGTGGCCTGCAGAATCGGCGGCACCACGCGGCTGACGAACGTGTCGTCGATCGGCACGCGGCTCCGCTCAAACTTGCCGGGAAACGTCTTGTGATCGAAGTCGGCCAACACCATGTTGCCCGCTTCGTCACGCGCGACCAGCGTCATGCGCGTGTCGACATCCTGATCGAAGGCCAGCGAGAAGAACGCCAGACGCAGGGTCGGATCGGGGCTCTTGCTGCCGCCGACGCCAGCAGCGGGAAAGCCCGGATAGTAGCGGTCGCCCACCTGCACACCCGACGAAACATCGGGGGGCGCGACCCGGTACACGATCATCTCTGCCCCGCCGAGCTTCACGTAGTGGTGAGTCGAGACGACCGTGATTGCAGGGGGCGTCAGCCGCACTTTCACGTCGCGGGACGTGGTGGATTCCGCCTTGCGGAGACCGAGGAGCACCAATCGCTCCGCCGTAATTACCAGGCGCGCCGTGCCGTCCTTCAAGCCGCCGAACTGGCTCGACGCTACCGCTCGCGTCAGCCGCATGCGATCGGGCGTTTCCTGCACAAATCGCGCATCGCCTGGCGATGCCAGCGAAAACACCGGAAACTGTTTATCTGCTTGTTCGAGCCTCGCCTCGACCCGTGTGAGGCGGGTGCCCATCACGTCGACCGACGCGTCAAACGTGACGCTGGCACTGCCCATGACCGACGGCCCGTGTATCGTCACGATCGGCCCGGGCTCCTGGCCAGCAAGGTAATAGGTCACGCCCCCAGCCACGACCAGCAGGACGGCGACGGAAAGCAGAATCGTCTTGAGGGACATGCGGTGTACGAGTAAAATAGAAAGTTACGAGAGACGGTTTCAAAACCTGCGTGAGCGGCCAGTTCTGCGGCCGCAAGAACGGGTTTTAAAACCGGTTCCAGGCGGCGAGTGCCGGTATCGTCTAGGGGTTAGGACACGTGGTTCTCAGCCACGGGACCGGGGTTCGAATCCCCGTACCGGTACCATCCATCATACATCTCCCATGACAACAGACCTCGCGGCCGACGCGAGGCCTGTTACTTGTGCACGCTCCCAGGCGAGCGCCGCGATCGCGGTGTCCTGAAAGCCCACGCCGGTCAGATCGCAGATGGTGATCTGATCGTCGCCGGTCCGGCCCGGTTTCTGGCCGGCGACAATCTCGCCGAGTTGAGCCCACACGTCGGATTCCTGCAGCAGGCCCAATCGCAGCGCATGCGACAGTTCACCGAAGCGGGCGCACTGAGACAGTCGATCAACAACCACGAGATCCGCACGCCGGAGACAGGCCGCCTCGAGTTCCTGCTTGCCCGGTGTGTCGGCCCCGAGCGCCGTGATGTGAAGTCCCGGCTTCAGCCACTCGGCACGCACGATGGGTTCACGCGCCGGCGTGGCCGTGATGAGCACGTCGGCTTCGCGACAGACCTCGGCTGCCCCGGCCGCCACCGTCGCCGTGATGCCCAGCGCCGCGCGCATCTCGGCGCAGTAGCTCTCGAGGCCGACCCCGTCCGGGCTCCACGCCAGCAGGCGCCTGAAGGGCCTGACTTCCTTGAGACACCGCACCTGGTGCCGGGCCTGCACGCCCGATCCAATCACGCCCACCGTGGTGATCTCACGCCTGGCGAGACACTCGGCCGCGACCGCGCCGGCCGCGCCCGTGCGAATGTCGGTAAGAAACCCGTTGTCGAAGAGCAGGGCCACCGGCATCCCCGTCTGTGCATCGAACAGGGCCATCAGCCCGGACCCGGTTGGCAACCCGAGGGCCGGATTGTCGTAGAATCCTGAGGCCACCTTTACCGCCACCACTGGTACGCCCTCCACCCAGGCCGTCTTGACGTGGAATTCTCCATTGGTGCCGGGGATGGAAAGATTGATGACGGCCGGCACGCTGGTGCGGCCCTCGCCATCGGCGCGAAACGCCGCGCGCACAGCGGTGATGGCGTCGGCGGGAGAGACGCAGGCGCGAAGGGCCTGTTCGTCGATGATGGGGAATGCCATTTGCCTATTGTCCGGCCGAAACCTCGGCGGTGGCAAGGAGCAAGGAGTGATACTCATGATCCGGGAACGTCTGATCCGCGTGATTGCCATCACAACGCTCGCCGCCGTGGCCGTTATCGGACTTGCTGCGCAGCAGGCCGCGCCGGCCGGCGACGCGACCTGCGTGCCATAATGATGGGGACGGTTATCTGGAGACGATTTCATGACCTGCGTATCGCGGCCTGATTTCGCCGCAAGAACGGGTCATGAAACCGGTTGTCATCTGCGTACCGCGGCGTAATCTCGCCGTCAGAACGGGTTTTGAAACCGGTTTCAGGGACGGTTTCGACCTGCCACACGGGATGATCGCAATCAAATGAAACGGATCTGTTTTATCGCGCTCATGGCGCTTTGTGCCTGGCCGCGCATCGACGCCGCGGTGGCCCTGATGTGTGGCGTCGTGTTCAGCCTGGCCGTTGGCAACCCGTTCGCGCGCGAATCTGGCGCCTGGGCCAGGAAGCTCTTGCAAACCTCCGTCGTCGGCCTCGGCTTCGGCGTGGGCATCAGCCAGGTGCTGCGTGAAAGCCAGCACTCAATCCTCTACACGATGATCGGCATCACGCTGACCCTGCTGATGGGCGCGGCGATCGGAAAGTGGCTCCGTGTGGAGGCGCGCACGTCGCAACTGATCTCGTTTGGCACCGCGATTTGCGGAGGAAGCGCGATTGCGGCGATGGCGCCCGTGATCAAGGCCCGGAGCGAGGAAGTCGCCGTGGCGCTGGCGACGGTGTTCATGCTGAACGCCGTGGCGCTCCTGATTTTTCCGGCCATCGGCCATCTCCTCTCCCTCAGTCCGGGTGCGTTCGGGCTGTGGTCGGCGCTGGCGATTCACGACACGAGCAGCGTGGTTGGCGCCGCGTCTTCCTTCGGGCCGGCGGCCTTGGCCACGGCCACCACGGTCAAGCTGACGCGGGCGTTGTGGATCATGCCGTGCGTTCTGGTGTACGCGCTCATCAGGAAGTCGGACCAGCGTGTCACGGTCCCGCTGTTCATCGTCGGATTTATCGCGGCAGCGGTCATCCGGTCAGTCCTGCCGCAGTATCTTGGCACCTGGGACGGGATCGCGTTTGTGGCGCGGCGGCTCCTCGTGGTGACCCTGTTCCTGATTGGCGCTGGAGTCAGCCGCGAGACCCTGAAGAAGGTTGGATTCCGCCCGATGCTGCAGGGCGTGACGCTCTGGGTGATCGTCAGCTCGGTGACGCTCGCCGCGATCTTTTATCACCTGATCGGAGACTAGAACCGGTTTCAAATCCCGTTCTGTCGGCCACAAGATGAGCCGTTCACGCAGGTTCTGAAACCGTCTCCAGAACGATCCGCCGTTTTCAGAACCGGTAGCGGACACCCACCGACGGCAGCAGCGGAAGACCTCCGGATGCCGTATAGGTCAGAAGAGGCCGGTCGCCGACCGGGTTGTACTGAAGAACCGTGTCGAAACCGCCGACGTTCGATCGGTTCAACGCGTTGATCACCTCAACATAGAATTGCCAGCGGTTTCCCGACCACCTCGGCTTGAAGGTCGTCCTGAAGTCGAGACGCACGAACACCGGCAGTCGTCCAGCGTTCAGGTTTTCGACGCCACCCGGATCTGTGGTCCAGACGTAGAGTCCATTCACGTCAACCTGCGGCACGTACCGCACGACCGCACCAGTCGCGTCCGTCTCTGCGACCGCTGCCACGCGCAGACCAACCGCGGGCGTGTAGGGAAAACCCGAGGCAATCCGCAGCGTCGCGGCCAGCTCAAGGCCGCGCATCATGCGATACGTGCCAACCAGGCTAAGGGCGTGGCGGCGATCGTAGTCGAAGGCATAACGGCGGCCGTAACTGTCGATGTCCGCCTTGCCGAAGGTGTACGAAGCCCAGCCAGCCAGCCGTTCGGCCGAATCGGTCGGTTGGTGCGCGACGAACACGTCGATGCCGTAGGCGCGTCCCGTTGCGCCATTCACGGGAGTGCTGGTGATTTGCGCGGCGGTTGGTACGCTGGCGGCAAGCGCTGGGGGGAATGCGTACGGGGCTATGCGCGCCGCCGTCTCGGCGGGCATTTCGAGGCGGCCGACGATGAGGCGGTCGAACGACTTGTAATAGCCTTCCACGCGGGCGACGAGCCCAGGGGCAAACCGGTGCTCGAGGGAGCCGAGCACGTGCACGGATTGCTCGCTCTTGAGCCCACGGGCGCCGGCCCCGCTGAGATCGACGAAGTAATCGGACTGCAGGAGCTTCTCGTAGCCAGGGCTCTGGGCGAATCGCCCGACCGACCCGCGCAGCCGGTTGCCGCCGCCAAGATCGACGCTGACCGCGAAACGAGGCGACACGACGGTCTCGCGGGCGAGGCCGCTCCAGTCGATCCTGAGGCCCGGTTCCAGCGTCACGCGCCCGAAAGGCTGATAACGATCGACTAGCCACAGCCCGGCCCGCGTCGCGTCGTTGGTTGACTCGAGCACCGCGGGCAGGCTGGTGCCCCCCCGGGCGCTGGAGCCATTCGCCTCGCTGGTGTTGCGATCGCCGCTGATGTTCCAGTTCCAGCCCGTGCTGAGCACGTGCGCCTCGAATCCGGCTTCCACGAAATGCCTCGCCGACGCGGTGAGCCCGAGCTCCTGCCGAAGCGAGATATCGCGCACGGATGTCTGGCGCGTGAAGGCCAGGGTGGACCGAGCAAACGCGGCATCACCAGGGGCATTCGAACGCGCCGCCTCGTTGCGCAGGTTGCCGATGGCGCCAAGCTCGTCGGTGTAGCTGTACCAGGAGGCTATCGTCCGCGACGTTGCGCGCCGACCGATCGTCGAAAAGAACGACAGGGAGACCAGATCGTTGCTCCCTGCATTGGTAAAACCGAAACGGTTGTTCTTCGCCGTGTCGGTAAAGTTGGCGTCGGTGGATTCGCGGCTCCGCAGCGCGAACACCGAGACACGCTGGCCGGCACGGACTTCCCAGACGCCCTTCGCCTGGATGTCGCCGAACGACGGGAGGGTGGTCCCAGTGATGCGGTTGGCAATCAGGTCATAGTAGGTCCGGCGTCCGGACACCAACCACGAGCCCTTCATCTTCCCAGGCAGCGCGCCCTCGACGATCACGTTCGCATCAGTAAGGCTGAGGGATGCCGAGCCTGCCAGCTTCTGCCTCTGCGTGCCCTGGCGATTCTCAATCAACAGCAGCGACGAGAGCCGATCGCCGTACTTGGGGCTGAAACCGCCAGACGTGAGTTCGAACGCCTGGACCGTTTCCGGGTTGAACGCGCTTGTCAGCCCGAACAAGCGGTACGGGTTGTGGATCTCGACGCCGTCCATGATCGTGAGATTTTGATCCGGCCCGCCTCCGCGGACCGACAGGCGGCTGCCGAAGTCCTCGGTCGCATTGACGCCCGGGAGCGTCTGGAGCACCCGGAACACGTTCTCCGCCGCGCCCGCGACGCTCCTGACCTCGAGCGGGCTCACCTCGGTGGATATGGGTGCCTGGGCATCGCGGGTCTTGCCGGCGATGACGACAATCTCCTCTTTGAACTGCGCCCTGTTGAGCAGCAGCACTTCGATGGTGACCAACTGCGCGCCCACCGTCACGTCAACTTGTTCCGGGAGATAGCCCTCCGCAACGATCCTGACGCGCGTCGCGCCCCGCGGTACAGTGAGTCGGAAGCGGCCGTCTCGGTCGGTCACGACGCGCAGCTCGTTCCACTCAACCGTCGCGCCGATGACGGGCCGCCTGGAGTAGGCGTCCAGGACGATCCCCGAGATGGCCGGCAACTGCTGGGCCCAGGCCGGCGCAATTCCGCCAGCCATCAGCATGAGCACGACAACAGCTTTTCCCCTCAACATGTGTGACCAGCGTACCATCATGCAACAGTGGATTGACGCCGAAGGAACACTTTGCGGAACCGCTGTCGGTGGGACGCCGTGCGGCCGGCGCGGGATCCCGCTTGCTTAGCCTGCGGCAGGCCTCATAAACAAGAACCGGATGCCCAGCATTTGCTTGGCACCCGGCCCACCCTGAATCCCGGATCGCGATATCCGGTCTCGAGAC
Source organism: Acidobacteriota bacterium (assembly GCA_026393675.1). Classification (NCBI taxonomy): domain Bacteria; kingdom Pseudomonadati; phylum Acidobacteriota; species Acidobacteriota bacterium. The sequence continues at coordinate 69,240 of JAPKZQ010000015.1, forward strand.
CCAGAAGCCCGAACCTCCTACCAGCGGCGCGGCGGATATTGCCGGTCGCCCCCGAGTATCGCGGCCGCGGTTGTGGCGCCCGTCTCGGCTGTCGCAGGCACATAGTGCAAAGACGGGGCCAGCGGTCAGATGCGAAAACGGCCGGAAGAACCAGCAAGGGTTGGGGCCGAAGGCTCTTTCGTGAGGACAGAGCGCCTGATTTACTGCGCCCAGACCAGGACACGGTCGCCGCCGGCGTTCTTGTGGTCCATCACCAGTCCCGGGCCATATCGCTCGAGATCCTCGGCCGTAACGTTGAGGCGAACCGGATCGATCTCACCGCCATCCCGGTGACCCGACAGTCTGATGGGCCGGCCCTTGGTCATGCGGAGCAGCCAGAATGGAATATTGAGCTTGACGAGTTTCCGCTCGTCGGGCTGCCACACCATGATGTGGAGGGCTTCGATGGGCTGTGCCTTGCCGCTCGGCCGCGGGCGTTGCTTGTTGAGGACCGGTTCGCCGTCGCGAATTTCGAGCAGCGGCTTCTGATCGGCAAACCGCGCAGCCACCTGCGTGAACTCGTCCTCGGCAGACGAGGCCGACGTGGTCGTCGCCTGGAAGGCGAACTGTTGATAGATGATGTAGCCCGCGACGGCGACAAGCCCCGCCCCGACGATCACGACCAGCGCCGCGATCCCAACGATGATGAGGCCCCACGAGGGTTTCTTCGCCATCAATTGCTCTCCAGGCCGCCAATCCACTCGATCCGGTAGACCATATTCTGCACCAGGAAGGCGCCCTGTTCATCCTTAACTGACGTCGCGGGCGCACATTTGTTCCCCCGGGGCGGCAGGAGCCGGTCGTGGCAGCCCGCGAGACGGGCGGAGTATACTCGCGCGGATTACGGACCCGGAAGGAAATAGCTATGCCGGGTGCTAACCTGAATCACGGAATAGAGACGATGCGCTGTTACAAGACCATCGACGCCCACGCGGCTGGCGAGCCGCTCAGACTGATTGTCGAAGGCTTCCCGACGCCGAAAGGCCGCACGATGCTCGAGAAGCGTGCGTGGGTCAAGGCGCACGCCGATCGGATCCGGCGGAGTCTGATGCAGGAGCCGCGCGGTCACCTCGACATGTACGGCGCGGTGCTGACCGAACCGGTGTCGCCAGAGGCCGATGCCGGCGTGTTGTTCATGCACAACGAAGGCTACAGCACGATGTGCGGCCACGGCATCATCGCGGTGACGACCATGGCGATCGAGCGGGGCCTGATTCACCCGCGGCAACCAGGGCGTGTCATTTTCGACGCGCCTGCCGGATTGGTGCGGGCGACGGCGCACATGGCGCCGCGCCAAGGATCGAAGCGTGAAGGTGGGCCGGAGACTCGCGTCAGCAGTGTGAGCTTCCTGAACGTGCCGTCGTTCGTGCTTCATCCGGGGCTCGCGACAGAGGTGGGCGGGCGGAAGATTCGCGTGGATGTCGCGTTTGGCGGTGCCTTCTACGCCATCGTTGATGCCGAAGCCGTGGGCATCCCCGTGCTGCCGGCGCGGCTCGCCGACTTGCGTCGCGTGGGTATGGAGATCAAGCACGCGGTCGAGGCGGCCGTGACCGTTGAACATCCCGACGATCGCGGGCTCAAGGGCATCTACGGGACCATCTTCACCGGACCTCCGGATTGCGAGGAGGCCGACCTGAAAAACGTCACGGTGTTCGCCGACGCGGAGGTCGACCGGTCGCCTTGCGGAACCGGAACCTGCGCCGTGATGGCCGTGGTGGATGCGATGGGGTTGCTGGCGCCCGACCGGCCGTTCCGCCACGAGAGCATTATCGGCACGGTGTTTTCCGGACGCGTCGTCTCACGCACCCGCGTGGGCGACCACGACGCGATCGTGCCCGAACTGGAAGGCTCAGCGTGGGTGACCGGTGAGCACACGTTCATCGTGGATGACGACGATCCACTCGCCGAAGGGTTTCGGCTGTAAGGGCGCGATTCCCCGCGTCCCTATCAGCGGAGGGAACCGTCCTCCCGCCGGTCAGACGCCGAGGTGCTGGCGCGTGAGGCGATCGAGGAGCGCGACGAGTGTCTCACCGTTGAGCGCGAAGGCGCCGAGGTCGGGTGACCACGAGAGCTTGAAGCTGCGCACCAGCGCCGACACCCAGATCTGGCGGACCGGCGCATTGGGGCTGACCACGAAGCGCGCCGCGGCCGGCTCTTCGAACAGCACATTGAGCACGCCGCCCTGAATTTCGAGATCGAACCCTTCGGCCTCCGCCAGCCCCAACAGCGCGTGTTGGGCCGTTTCGATGGCCTGGTCGGCCTTGACGCGAAACTCCTGCTCCGACAACACCTCGTCTGCCATGCGGCGATGATACCAAAACCCGCCAGTGCGGTAGGATAAGAAGAGCGGGATCAACGCTGAGCGAGCATTTTCACCGGATCGCCTCGCATGAACACGCGACCATCATTGCGAGTCGAAGCACTGAGGAGGGTGCCCCATGACTGCATCCGCGTATGTCGTCATTGCCCTCGGGATTGCGGTGGCCACCTACCTGCTGCTGCGCAAACCAGTCCGCCATTACTTTGCGCTGCGGGGCGACCGTGTCGTGTCGTGTCCGGAGAACGACCAGACGGTCGCCGTCCGGGTCGACGCGGCCCGTGCGGCGCTGGGTTCGGTGATTGGGGGCGGCCAATGGTGGCTCGAGAGCTGCACGCGCTGGCCGGAGAAGGCCGGATGCGGGCAGGAGTGCCTCAAGCAGATCGAGGCCGCGCCCACCGACTGCCTGGTCAGGACGCAGATCACTCGTTGGTACACCGACAAGACGTGCGCACTGTGTGGGAAACCACTCGGATCGATTGATTGGACCGAGCGCCAACCTGCCGTTATGACGCCTTCAGGCCGCACGCTCGAATGGCGCGACATCCGGCCCGAGCGGTTGCCCGACGTGCTGAGCACGCACACGGGTGTCTGCTGGGACTGTCACGTGGCCGAAGAATTCCGGCGTGCCCGGCCGGATCTGGTGATCGATAACCCGCATCCCGGCCAGCCGCATCACTAACGCGGCCGCCCGGCCGGAACGTCCCCAACCGCGACGTACGACTTCCGCGCCCGGGCCTTCATGCCAGGGCGTTTCACATTCACCGTGAGCTTGTGCACCTTGCCATCGAAGGTCGCCGGCGAGAATCCGAGCACGTACTGGCTGTGTAGTTCGAGCGCGATGCGGGCGAAGACGCTGCTGAGTTCGGGCGTCGCGGCCAGCCGGTAGTACCCGCCGCCGGTTTCCTCGGCCATCTTCTTCAGCACCTTGTCGGGACTCGTGCGTACCTGGCGCTGGCCGTTGAAGTACAGCGATTCGAGGCCGATCCCGTAGATCATCACCTCTTCCTGCCTCGCCCGATCGAGCACCTCGCCCTGGCCCTTCTTGCTGCTGGTATCCTCGCCGTCAGTGAGCAGCACGATGACCCGTCGGCCCTCGATGTCGATGAGGCGATCGACGGATTGATCGATGGCGTCGTAGAGCCGCGTCGGATATCCGAAGTCGATGTCCTTGAGCGCCGCCACCAGATCGTCTCGATCCGAGGTGAACGTGCCACTGAACTGGATCTTGTCGTTGAAGGCGCCCACCTGGGCCTTGTCCTGAGGCAGCAGCCGCTCCAGAAACTGTTCGGCCCCGGCCTTCACCAGTTTCAGCGAGTTGGTCATGCTGCCGCTCGTGTCCAGCATGACGATCGATGTGATGGGCTGCGACTGGTTCTCGAATACCGAGATGTCCTGCCGCACGTTGTTATCGAGGATCTCGAAGTCGGCCTTCGTCAGATCGGGAATCAGCCGATCCTGATCGTCGGTCACCGTTGCGTAGACCGGAACGACCTTCGCGCTCGACTTGAACACCGTCGCCTGCGGCGGCGAGGCCTGACGCGCGGCCGACACGGAGGACGAGACGACAATGACGCCGCCAACGACCATGACGAGACCAACCAGGCTTGCACGTCGATACGTCATCTGGCTCCTCCTAACCACCCTTCGCCGTGGTTTCCACGGCCCGCATGACGCGCAGCAGATTGAGTCCGAGAACTTTCTTGATGTCGCCGTCCGAGTAGCCGCGCCGAAGCAGTTCGGCGGTCAGTGCCGGAAACGTCGACACATCCTCAAGTCCCTTCGGCGCCGACGAGATGCCGTCGAAATCGCTTCCATAGCCCACGTGGTCGATCCCGGCGACCTTGCGCACGTGATCAATGTGATCGGCCACCTGCGCGAGCGTCGCGACAGGCTGCCGATGCACCGCCTTCCAGGCCTCGAGTCCTGCTGTGACCGCCGCCGCGTCGTTGGGTGTCACCTTCTCGAGCCGGGCCTGTTCCGCCTCCTGCGCCACCTCCCACGTCATTACCTCGGACGACGTGAACCCGGGCACAAACGACACCATCACGACACCACCATTGGCGGGGAGTTTCTTCAAGACCGCATCTGGGACGTTGCGCGGGTGATCGACGAGCGCCCGGGCGGACGAGTGCGAAAAGATCACCGGCGACCGCGTGATCCGCAGCACCGCGTCCATCACGGCCGGAGACACATGGCTCAAGTCGATGATCATGCCGAGGCGGTTCATCTCGCGAATGACATCTTCGCCAAACGGCGTCAGACCGTTGTGCTCGGGCGTGTCGGTGGCCGAGTCGGCCCACGGCACGTTCTTCGAGTGGGTCAGCGTCATGCACCGCGCGCCAAGCCGGTAAAACATGCGCAACGCCCCGAGCGAGTTATCGATCGAGTGGCCGCCTTCAATGTCGATCAGCGACGCAATTCTGCCCGCCTTGAAGATGCGTTCGACGTCATCGGCGGTCCGGGCAATTTCGAAGGTCTCCGGATACCGGTCGGCCATGCGGTAGACGATGTCGATCTGTTCGAGCGTCGCGGTGACGGCCGTTGTGCCGGCAAGACTGGCTGGCACGTACACGGACCAGAACTGCGCGCCGACGCCGCCCTTGCGCATCCGGGGGATGTCGGTCATCGTCGCCGGCTGCGGCCCCCGGATGTCGAGTTTTGCCGGATCGCTGCCGCCCTTCTGGCGGACCTCCCACGGGAAATCGTTGTGGCCGTCGAACATGGGCACGGCGCGATGCAGCGCCCGGGCGCGCTCCAGCAGGTCGTCCTGCTGGACGGCGGCCGCGGACACCACCACCATGGCCGCCGATACGCATGACACGACAAAGACGAGGCTCTTTCCGTCCACGGTGTGATCCTTTCAGCCCGGCGGCCTGTCGGGCGTCGTCAGGGCCAGGCCATTCCAATAGCTGCTGATATCCTTGCAGTATCGGAGGGAATCCCCCGTCAACGCAAGCGGGAATGCCCCGAATCCGGAATACGGAGGCAAGACTTCGGAATCACGGCGCTGAGTTCCGCCATCACACCCGCATCACTGGACCGGAGGCTCTCCGCGGCAGGTCCCCATCGGGTAGAATCGTCGGTACCATGGCCGACACCAAACCTCCTGCCATTGTCGATCTGACCTGGGATAGCGGACTGGCCTTCACGGCACGCGACAGCACACACGCGTGGGTGCTCGATGGACGCAACCAGGCCGGCCCCTCGCCGGTCATCGCGCTGGGGTCCGCCCTTGCCGGTTGCATGAGCATCGACCTGGTGGCCATACTCACCAAGGGGCGGCACACCGTGCGCGCGCTCGCCACGCACCTGGTCGGTCACCGGGCCGATGACGACCCGCGCCGATTCCTTCGGATGGAGATGCGCTTCACCCTCGACACCGACGCGTCACCCGAACACATCCAACGCGCCATCGATCTGTCGCGCGAGAAATACTGCTCGGTGTGGCATTCCCTGCGCCAGGACATCGAGCTCGTCACAAGCTTTGTCACCCAGGCGGACCGATGAACCACTCCCGGAGTGATTGCGCCGGCAATCACTCCGGCGCGCCGGCACAATCACTCCGGGAGTGTTCAGCCTGCTTCCGGAGAAAGGTATCGTGACATGAGGACCCGACGTCTAGCCGCCGTCATGGCGTTGGTGTGCGTGGCGGTGCTTGGTCTGTCCGCCACCAGGCCCAAAGACGAGGATGCGCGCGATCTTGAACGGCGCGCGCACACCGCTCTCGCGCAGATTGACGGCGAGGCGCCCGTGTCCGGTCTGCAGCAGATGGTCGAGGTCATCCGCGATCGGTGGGGCGTGCCCCACATCTACGCGAAGACCGTCCACGATCTGTTTTTCGCCCAGGGGTACGTCGCGGCCCAGGACCGCTTGTGGCAGCTCGACCTCTGGCGGCGCAACGCAGAAGGGAAGCTCGCCGAAGTCGTGGGCCCATCGGCCGTCAAACGCGATACGTTCGCGCGCCTCCTGCGCTACCGCGGCGATCCTGAAGCCGAGTGGCGCAGCTACGGTCCCGATGCCAGGGCGATTATTGCCGCCTTCGTCGCGGGCATCAACGCGCAGATCGCGTTTGTCACCGAGCACCCCGAAAAACTGCCGATCGAGTTCCAGTTGCTCGACGCGAAGCCCGAGCCCTGGACGCCGGAAGTGGTGATTGGCCGGATGGCCGGCTACGTGATGACCCGCAACGCCCGCAGCGAAGTGCAGCGCGCCCGACTGGCGCGCGATGTCGGCGCGGCGCGGGTGGCTGAGTTCATGCCGGTCGACCCACCAACGCCCATCGTCGTTCCCGACGGCCTTGACCTTGCCGATATTGTCGATGGCGTGCTGGATATCGCCAGCGACGCGAGCGAGACGGTTCGCTTTCCGGCCGAGCGTCTGAAGGTGGCGGGTCTTCCAAGCCTGTTCGGATTCGATCGCGGCGTGACGATCGCCGCCGAGCGCCGGCCGATGGCGTCCGACCGACTACGCGACGCCGAGGAACCCTCCTGGGCGGACGCCGCATGGCGCTACGGCTCCAACAACTGGGTGATGGCCGGATCGATGACGGCGACCGGCAAGCCGGTGCTTGCGAACGACCCGCACCGGGTGATCGCGCTGCCGTCGCTTCGCTACAGCACTCATCTGGTGGGACCGGGGTGGAACGTGATCGGGGCGGGGGAGCCCGCACTGCCCGGCATCGCGGCCGGCCACAATGAACGCATCGCCTTCGGCTTCACTATCGTCGGCATGGACCAGCAGGATCTGTATGTTGAGCGGCTCGATCCCGCCAATGCCGACCGCTACCTCTACCGCGGCGCATCGGAAGCGATGCGGGTCGAGCGCGAACAGATTGCGGTGCGCGAAGAATCGCCGCGGGTTGTCGAGCTCCGTTTTACCCGCCATGGACCCGTGCTCCACATCGATCGCGCGAAGGGGCTGGCGTACGCGCTCCGGTGGGTGGGTACCGAGCCGGGTTCGGCGGGGTATCTGCGGTCGATGGCGCTCAATCGTGCGCAGAACTGGACCGAGTTTCGCGAGGCCGTGGCGGGCTGGAAAGTCCCGTCCGAGAACATCATCTACGCGGATGTCGCGGGCAACATCGGGTGGATTGCCGCCGGCGCGGCGCCCATACGACCAGGGTGGAATGGGCTGCTGCCCGTCCCGGGCGAGAGCGGCAAGTACGAATGGAACGGGTTCCTGACGATCGACGATCTGCCACAGTCGTTCAATCCAGCCAGTGGGTACATCGCCACCGCCAACCACAACATCCTTCCGCCGGGCTACAGCAAGGTGCTCGGGTACGAATGGGGCGCGCCGCATCGCTTCAATCGCATCGACGAAGTGCTGCGAGGTGCGAAAGCGGCCGGCAGAAAACTCACGGTGAGCGACTCCGAACGCCTTCAGCACGACGCGACGTCGGTGGTCGCGCGCGCGGTGTGCAACGCCTTGCGCACCGCAGCGCGGGTCGCCGGACCGCGACCCGCGCAGGCGGGTGGTGATGCGCCGGCCGCCAAGGCGCTCGCGATGTTGAGTGCGTGGGATCACGTACTCAGCAAGGACTCGGCGGCCGCGGCGCTGTACGAACTCTGGATGCCGCGGTTGTCGGCGGCGGCGGCGAAGACGCTGGTTCCGCCGGCCGACCAGCGTTACGCGGGAGCCTCGATGTCATCCGACCGCCTGCTCGCACACCTGGCCCGTGTGGAGACAGACGCTCGCGTGCGGGAGGTGCTGTTGGGCGCTCCGCTTGATGAAGCCTGGCGCGAGGCGACTCGCCAGATGGGAGCCGACGCCGGCACGTGGGCCTGGGGAACGATCCACCGCGCCTCCCTGGAGCATCCGCTTGCCTCGACGCCCGCAAGGCGGGAGATCTTCAACCTTCCCGATGCGCCCCGCAGCGGTGATGGCAACACGCCGTTTGCCACCGGGGCCGGAAGCCGTCAGACCAGCGGCGCGTCGTTTCGCGAGGTGATCGACCTGGCCGATTGGGACTTGTCGACAACCATCAACGTGCCGGGCGAATCGGCACAGCCCACCAGCCGGTTCTATGGAAACCTCCTGCCGCTATGGGCGGCGGAGCAGTACCACCCGATGGTGTACTCGAGGGCGGCCGTGCTGGCGAATGCCGCCGCCACGCTGGTGCTGAGGCCACCGAAAAAGTAGAATCGCCGCGCCTGGTCGCCTCCTGGCGAGCCCGGCAAACCACCCCCACAGAACGCCTGATCCGGTCCACTGACGTTCAATTGGTTGGATTGATGTTTGCCGGTTCACTGCCACGACCGACCGACTACTGCCGGAAGTTCGGCAAAAACGGTGAGACCCTACAGGCCGTGTCAAGAAAAACAACGCATAAAACCTAGCAACAATCCAACCCGACGACATATTCAACGGTTGGTTCTTGCCGGTATCGGTCTTGCTCCTAGTACTGCGAATCGCCCGGTTGACAGATCTTCATAGACAGGCCATCCCTCAGGCTTCCCCCCTTAGAAGCTCGTCTTGTCCGCCGGAGTTTTCATTTTTCATACAGGCCTCGCCGTTCCGGAGGGGTCGTCACCGAAAGGGTAGTCCTGATGCGTCGAGGAATGTTGGTCCTGACGCTCGCGGCGGTGTTCGTCGTGCTCGGGAGCGGAATGGCTCTTGCGCAGAAATCGACGCCCGCAGCCGCATGGAGCGTCACGGATTGCCAGGGATGCCACGAGAAGGCCCTTGGCACAAGCTTCCAAAACACCAAGCACGCCAAGCTCGACCAGAGCTGCGTGCAGTGCCACGTCAACGTGGCCGAACATGCCAAGGCGCAGATGAATGGCGACAAGAACGCGCCGTCGCCCGCGCTGAAGAATCTCACGGCCCAGCAGATCAACGAGAAGTGCCTGACCTGCCATGAGAAGGCCAAGCAGTCGAACTATCTGAGCAGCATGCATGCGCGGCGCAACGTGGCCTGCACGTCGTGCCACAGCGCGCACTCGGCCAAGTCGGTGAAGGCGCAGCTCAAGACGAAGATGGACTCCGACACGTGCTACACGTGCCACAAGTCCGAGCGCGCCAAGTCGATGCGCACCTCGCACCACCCGGTGCGTGAAGGCAAGATGGGCTGCTCGAGCTGCCACAACCCGCACGACGGCAGCACCCCGAAGATGATCCAGGGCGAGTCGGTCAACGAGCTCTGCTACAAGTGCCACACGGAGAAGCGCGGTCCGTTCCTCTTCGAGCACGCGCCGGTCCGCGAGGAGTGCGTGTCGTGCCACGATCCGCACGGCTCGAACCACAAGCGGCTGCTGCTCAACAAGCTGCCGAACCTCTGCTGGAACTGCCACCTCACGGGCTCGGGCCACTTCGGATCGCTCGACAACCTCATCACCGAGAAGGGGTTCACGACCGCGCCGGTCACCGGCTTCCCGACTGCGGGCTCGCGCGGCGTCGAGAAGAGCTGCAAGAACTGCCACGTCAATCTCCACGGCTCCAACTCGCCTTCGGGCGCAGCGTTTTTGAGGTAACCCATGAAGCGAACGATGATTATTGCAGCGTTCTTCGCCATGGGACTCCTCGTGGCGAATTCCTTCGCGGCGGCGCAGGACGCGCCGCCCACTACGAGCGGCGGCCAGGTGACTCTGGGCCTGCTCGGTGCCGGCGACATCTCCTCGTCGAAGTTCCAGGAGTACCGCGAGGTCCCGAAGGGCGTGTCGATCCCCTTCATGAATCTGTTCTCCAAGAGCAGCACGCTCGACTTCAACCTGGTCGGGTACAACGTGCGGCAGGGAGACCAGCGCTACATGGGCTGGGCGAACCTCAGCTGGATGGATGTCGCGTTCGACTACAACCAGATCCCGCACAACATGGGCAATAACGCGCACATGATCTGGTCCGAAACGGCGCCTGGTGTGTGGAGCATGAGTCCGACGCTTCGCAAGACGTTAGCCGACGCGTCTGAATTGGTGCCGAGTGCGTCACGCACCTACGACTTCTACAATGCGCTGCTGACTCCGACATTCAACGATGCCAACCTCATCGACCTCTCGTCCCTGCGCAAGCGGGGCGACGCGGAATTCGATGTCAGCAAGGCGCTGCCCTTCGACCTGAAGTTCACCTACATGCGCGAGGTCAAGTCGGGCACGCGCGGACAGGGCGGCGGGGACATCCTCGGCGTCGTCGCTCCGGTGGTCGACGTGCCGGAGCCGCTGAACGACCTGATCCAGGACTTTGGCGTGCGCGCGGCGTACAACTTCAACAACAAGATGGGCAACGTGCACGCCGCGTTCAACCGCAACCTGTACAACAACCGGGCCGAGACCCTCGTGCTCGACAACCCGTTCCGCCCGGCGGACGTGGTCTATACGACGACTTCGGTCCCGGGCGGCCCCGGAAGCGTCCGGTTCACCACTGCCCCCGACAACGAGGCCAGCACGTTTACGACGGGCGTCCTGTTGAAGTTCGCGCACCAGACCCGGCTCACCGGCGACGTTGCGATGGCGTCGTGGACGCAGAACGCGCAGTTCTATCCCTACACCATCAATTCGGTCGTTCTGACGCCGGCCGGCGCGCGCGCAGACAGCACCTCGTCGCTCCAGCAGCAGTCGTTCAACGGAAAGATCAACACCACGACGCTGAACTTCGGGTTCTCGTCGCGGCCGGTCGAGGGCTTGGGCCTCCGGATGCGCTACCGCAGCTACGAGCTCAAGAACAAGACGAACCGGTTCGTGATTACCGGCGACCTGTCCCCCACGCCTGATCGAAGCTGGGGGGCCGCCGACGCTCCGAGCGTGGACGCTCCTTACGGCCACCCGACGGCACTCAACTACGACACCAAGTCGGATCGGTTCGACGCCTCGGTCAGCTACGACGTCAAGGCCCTCACCCTCGAGGGCGCATACCGTTACGCGAAGCTGACGCGCACCTACCGTGAAGCCGCGTCTGGCAAGGACAACGGCTACTCGTTCTCCGCGTTGTTCCATGCCAGCGACTGGCTGGGCTTCCGCGGCACCTACGACGAGCTCAAGCGCACGGCCAGCGACTACCCGTCGACGACGATCGGGCTGATGGCGGACGAAGCCGAGCGCAAGACGAAGCGCACGGGCGTCGATATCGAGCTGACGCCGATGGATAGTCTCAGCTTCACCTTCGCGTACTTCCGCAAGAACGACGACTACCCGAACCGGCCTGGCCGCGTCGCCGGGAATCTCGATACCACCAGCGGTCTGCTCTTCGCGAAGTACGACACCTACACGGGCGAGTTTGAGTTCACCCCGAACGAGCGGGTCGAACTGAGCGCCTACTACACGTACGAGAAGAACCTGCAGACCAATCGATGGACCACGCTCACCAACGGCGCGATCAACAACTCGCTCCGCTACGATGGCAGCGACAAGACCAACACGTTTGGCTTGAACGCGGTCTTCCACTTTGTTCCCGAGAAGTGGACCTGCACGCTGATGGCGCGCCACCAGAAGGTGGACGGCCTCATGGGCGTCACCGCCAATCCGTCTGGCTCGTTCTATACGTCCCGCGCAACGGCGAATCCCCCGGGACCCCAGGCCATCACGGACTGGGACGACACGGAATTGACGACCATCGGGGCGCAGCTCGACTACGCGGTCGCCAAGGCATGGACGCTCGGCGCGGGCTACATGTACGAGAAGTACGACTACGCCGACGCCTACACGAGCGGCACCACGCTCATGCCGTTCAGTGTCTCTGTGTTCATGAAGGCTGACAGCGGGCCGTACAAGGCGAACGTCGTCTACACCAAGCTGACTGTCCGCTTCTAGAATCCTGAGCTCGCGTGCGTTGCGGACCGTGTGGTTCGCAACGCTACTCGAGCCGAAGGGTAAGCAGCATCATGTTGAGGGCCGGCATGCGCGCCGGCCCTCAACGGTTTTTTTCCCGCGCTCCGCGGTTCCCCGCCCGCATCCCGGACAATTTTCCTCCAATGTAGGCCGGGTCTTCAGACTCGGCACTCAGATTCTCGGAGTGCTAGTAATGTCCGTAAGTTATTGTGTAGAAACGAGATGACGGCAAACAGTATCGTCTGCCGACAGCCCTGGCACCGGGCAACAATACGATTCCGGCCAGAAAACCATTGAGATTGGGCCGTACGGGCCATAGAATCGCGCCCGGAGCCTTGAGTCCCGGGGCGGTTTGTCTGTGATCTGTCTGATTCCCCGGGCGATTTCCTGTGGTGATTGTCCATGATCAATGTCTCTGCTATCCGGATGCAGCAGTTTGGCGTGCAGTTCTACCAGGCGTCGCTCACGGCGAAGGACATCGACAAGCTGGTGCGGTTTGAAGTGCTGACCTATGGCGAACAGCACCACCCGGCGGTGCGGGGCAAGAAGCGCGCGATCTCGACGACCAAGGTGAACTGGGATCTGCTCGAACGCCGCATCGGCGCGAGCGACAAGGCCTACCAGCGACAGATCATCCGCCGCAAGATCGACGAGCTGGTTCAGTACTTCGAGCAGTGCCGGCAGGCGCGTGATCTGCCGTCGATTCCAGGCGCCGTCATCATCTCGTGCGACGAGAAGCTCTCATTTATCCCGGTCGAGGATGGATCGCCTCTCGGCGTTCTCAAGGTGCCCGAGCGCGAAGGCATCCTGCGCGCCATCGACGGCCAGCACCGCCTGCTGGCAATGCACGCCGACATCGAGCGCTTTGGTCAGGAGATGTTCACGGTGCCGGCCGTGATCTTCGACCAGCTCCCCGAAGACCACATCGTGCAGATGTTCGTCACCATCAACGCCAAGCACACGCGGCTGAACTCGTCGCACCTGGTCAGCCTGTCGGGGCGCCAACTCTACCGCGACGACAACCTTGCGGCGGCGCACGACATCGTGCGCGCGCTCAACGAACGGGACCAGTCGCCCCTTTTCATGGACATCAAACTGCTGGGTGTGGGCAAAGGCCACATCGCGCAGGCGCCGATCGCCCAGGAATTGAAGCGGCTGTTCCAGTCGGACGCCTTCGGCGGTTCCCGCAAGACGCAGGACTTCCAGGAAGAATCAAAGCGGTTCTTCGTGAACTACTTCAAGCAGATCGCGCTCGTGTTCGGCGCGGCGTGGAACGGGCGGAAGTACGCCATCAAGTCGTCCACCGCACTTCGGGCCTTCATCCGTGTCGCGCCAGACGTGGTCCGCCGCCTCGACCAGGAACACGTCGATCGGACCGACTTCCGGGCCATCGGGCGCGTGATCTCGCCATGGGGCCACCGCATCGGCGACCTCCGGTTCGAAACCGACGGGGCCTGGAAGAAAAGCACCTCGGTCGACTCGCTCACCAAGGAATTGCGGCTGGCGCTGCAGTACCCCGAAGGCGCAATGGTGTGAGGGAAGGGATTGGGGATTAGGGATTGGGGATTGGTTTCCGTCGTCGCTAACCCCTAATCGCTAACCCCTAATCCCTTCCGCCGAGGCCTCCTACGTGTCATTCTCGAGAATCAGGCCTCGGTACCGCTGGTACAGCCATGCACCGAGCAGGAGCGCCAGCCCCAGGCCGATAAAGCCGATGATGCGGTAGATACCGCCAAGCACCGACAGGTCAAACAGGAACACCTTGCCTATGGTGAGCGCCAGAAGTGCGATGGCCAGGTAGCGCACCGGCGCGTACCGGCGGTTGATCCCGACGATGATGAGCGCCGTCCCGTAGAGGGCCCACGCAATCGAGAGTGAGGCGAGCCGCGCCAGGTCGGCCGTGGCGTCCTCGGCCGCCCGTGTCCGCCAGTAGAAGCTGATCTCGGTCGAGATGAGGAGCACCGTCAACACGTTGGCCGCGATAATCGACATGCCGATCTCGGGCGCCGCGTGATCGCTCATGTCGGCACCTCCACGCTTGTGAATGTAGGCCAGCGCGTAGCAGGCGGCCACCACCACGAGCGTAACGCCAAATCGGGAGTTGAAGACCGGAGTGAACCCGGCCGCAGCATCGAAGAACCCAAGCGACATCAGCCGGACCGTCGTGCCCGCCAGCAGCAGTACTCCGCCCAGGCGCATCCAGTCGCGTCTGGCCCGCAACCCGACCCACACCACCGCCACCGATTCCACGGTCCAGCCAACAATCTTCATCCAGTCGTCGAACTCCAGGCCGATGGCGAAGCCGACAAAGGCGAATCCGAGCGCCAGGCTGTTGGGGCCGGCATCACCGGTGAGCGCGCCGAAGTACCACGCCATGCCGAAATGCCACAGCGCGAGACCGAGCGCTAGAGACGAAGTCATTTGCGGAGCGAAGGCGTTGACAATCAGATACGCCCCGCCAAACAGCGCCAAGCCGTTGGCGTGGAACAGCACCAGATCGGCGATCGGCCACGGTTCTTCGCCCTTTCGGCTGATCCGCTCGCCCTGCGCAATCAAGTGCATGCTGTACATCGCCAGCAGCACCACGACGCTGCCGAGGCGCCAGCCCGGCGTCGTGTGCCCTGCTACCCAGTACAGGAACACCGGTGCCGTCGCGGCAAACACCGCCAGCCTGACCCACGCCCTGTTGAGCTTCACGCTGGCGAGCACGCCGGCCAGCGTCACCAGCATCAGGTAGACGAGCAGCGGCAATGAGTGCGGCAGCAGGTTGTTGAGCGACGCCACGTGATAAGCAATCGGCGCCGTCCACAGCACCGTCGCGACGACGTCGCTGTTCTCGGTGCGCGCGCGCTCCGATACCCGAAGCATGTAGGCGAACATCCCGCAGAAGAGCGTCAGGAACACCTCGGTCGTCACGTACTTGTCGGGCGTGTAGTACCGCGCCGCCCAGGCGCCAAACGTGAGAAACGTCAGCAGGTAGCTCGCTAGATTCACGATCGGCCACTGCCGGCGTTGGGCCAGGAACATGGCCCCGGCGACCAGGATCGCGTCGTAGGTGAGCAGCACCACCTGCGCATCCTCGTTGCGGCCGACCAGGAAGGGCGTCAGAAAACCGCCCAGCACGGCCACAAATGCGAGGCCCTGTGAACTCTTGCGATCCGCAACGAGAGCGGCGCCGGCGGTGATGGCGACCATCAACCCGAACGCCACTGGTTGCACGATGAGACCGTAGAAGTTGAACGCCGCGTAGGTCGAGAAGTACAGCGCGACAAACCCGCCGCCCGCCACGATCTCCCCGTAGAGGCGGTATCCCCTGCGCGAGATCGCCAGCCCGCCAACGACCATGCCGACCCCGATCACGCCTCCCAACACGACGCGCGTCGTCTCGTTGATCCACTCGTTGTCGAAGGCGTACTTGATGAAGAACCCCAGCCCCAGCAATAGCGCGGCCATGCCCACGTACAGCAGCCAGTGTCCGCCGATCCTGGTTTCAAGCGTGTCGCGTGCACTGTCGGCCTCGGCCGAGGGTGCCGGGCGCGCGGCGTCAGCCTCAGGCGCGGAGCCGCCGGGCGGCAGAATCGAACCGCCCGACGTTGAGGGCTCGGCCGACGACGCATAGGCGCGGACGGCCACTGAGGCTTCGGCGAAGGGATCGTGCACGACAACAGGCGATGCGACGGCCGTGGGCCCCGACGGAAGTGCAGTGGACGCTGCGCCGGCCAGTTCCGTCTTGAGCTGGTGCAGCATGGAGCGAATCCGCTCCACAGCGGAGCCGGTACGCGTCAGCTCGGCGCGCAGTTCATTCAGTTCGTTCCTCAGGCGCTGCGTTCTGAGAAAGGTCAGCACGGGCACGACAAGCGTGATGAAAGCGAGAATAGCGACGAAGATCAGCCCGGTCAGCGCGCGCATCACTTGGTCCATAGTGGGGGCATCCAGCCCCATTCGGGCGTGTTCAGCGTAGACGATACGCTTCTGGATCGTGAATGTCGTGGGCCAACTGTGAAGAAGGGTGAAAAAAGATACGGCGGGGAAGTAGACGGGATTCGGGGTTCGGAAATCAGAGGCAAGGAGTAAGAAGCAAGAAAGAGAGAAAGGCAGGGGCGCGGTTCGTCACGCCCCTGCACGATCGTCACCTATCGTTTCGTGAGTTCCCCGAGCCAGGTCTTCGCAAACGCCCGCGTGGCCTCTACCGTTTCGCGGCCGGCGCGGTAGCAGAGCTTCCATTCCGACGGCTTCTCTTCGTACCGCTGGTCGGAAAAAGTCATCCTGCCTATCGGGTTTTTCGTGAGTTTCGCCGCGTAGTCCACGTCGGCGGACACGTCGAGAAACTGCTGAAGCCGACGGGCGACCAGCACGGATCCGTCGGCGGGGTAGTCCTTTTCCCACTCGGCGAGGCGTGCCTTGTACTGGTCCTGGGTGTTCTTGTCTTCCGCCGCGACCCTCTCCTTGACCATTGCCTGCGCATCCGGGTCCGTTGAGAATCTTTGGAGATCCCCCTCCAGTTGCTTGATGTACACTTCCTGGTCCTTGCGCTCATCCGGTGGCAGCAGCGCGAGCTTCTTCTTCTCCTCCTCGATATTTCGGCGCTGCTCGTCCATCTGCGCCTTGACCTGCTGATCGGGGGTCCCCTTCGATGCGGGGGCGCCGGGTTTGGTATTTTGGCGCGCCGCTGCGTAAGTCGTCTTGAACTCCGCCGAGCCGACGAAGCTCTTCACCCACGTGAGCCCTTCAACCACGAGCGCCGCGCGCGCGGCGGGCGGTGCCGCCATCACGGCCTTGGCGGCCAGGTAGAACGGGACGTTCCCTCCGACGAAGGCCTGCACCGACTCGGTCTTCGCTTGCGCCTGTGTGACACCCAACCGGGTCCACAGGTCGGCGGCCCAGGCCACGCCGACCCACACCGCGACGACCACCGCGCCGCCAGCCAGCCATTTCACTATTCGACCCTGCGTCATGTGCGGTTCTCCTCTTGCATGTTGCAGCCGGAAGCTAATGCCTCACCAGTTCCACACGGCGGTTCTTCGCCCGACCATCTTCGATGTCGTTCGATGCGACTGGGGCGCGACGGCGGCTGTCCGCCTAGTGTAAACGATGAGGTGGGCCTGCGACAGGGGCGAACGCGATGAATCGCGCGGGGGCTACGTCCGATACTCCGCATTGATCTTGACGTATTCCGCGCTGAGGTCGCACGTCCAGACGGTGGCCGTGAAGGGCCCTCCGCCGCCGAGGTTGACCTCGATCTCGATCTCGCTGCCCGTCAGGTAGGTGGCCGCCTCCGGCGCGCGGTCGTCGTACGGGACGCCGTCGCTGAAAAGCACAATTGGCCCAACGCGGACCTGCGCGCGCTCGATGTCGAATGCGACACCGGCCCGGCCCGCCGCCGCGACCAACCGGCCCCAATTCGGATCGCCTCCGTGGATCGCGGTTTTCACGAGCAGCGAATTGGCGATCACCTGGGCCGCCCGTTTGGCGTCCTCCGGGCTTGCGGCCCCGCTCGCGGTGATCGACACCAGCTTGGTGGCGCCCTCGCCTCCGCGCACGATCGCGCGCGCCAGCGTGCCGCATACCTCGATGAGCCCGGCCACGAGCGCCTGATACAAACCGTCATCGACGACAACCGTGCTACTCCCGCTCGCGAGCAGGAAGACGGTGTCATTGGTCGATGTGTCACCGTCGACGCTGATCGCGTTGAACGTGACCTCGACCGCGTCTACCAGTGCACGTCGCAGGACTGACGGATCGACCAGGGCATCGGTCGTCACAAATCCGAGCATCGTCGCCATGTGCGGCTCGATCATGCCGGCGCCCTTCGCGATCCCGCCGACATGAAACGCACCAGCGGGCGTGGTCACCCTGACCGCGGTTTCCTTCGGCTCGCGATCCGTCGTCATGATGGCAAGCGCCGCCTCATGATGGGCGCCACGGGAGAGCGCCCCGGCGGCCCTCGCCGCGCCTTTTCTGATCTTATCGACATCGAGTTGCACGCCGATCACGCCCGTCGAGGCGACCAGCACCTGCTCGGCCCGACAGCCGATCGCCGAAGCGACGAAATCGGCCGAGCTGCGGGCGACGGCCAGCCCTTCAGGCCCGGTGCAGGCGTTCGCGCATCCGCTATTGACGATGATGGCCGAGGCGTAGCCGCCGGATGCGGCGAGATGCTCGCGCGACACCAGCACGGGAGCGGCCTGGGCCTTGTTGGTCGTAAAGACACCGGCGGCCGATGCCTCGGCGTCCGAAACGATCAGCGCGAGATCAAGCCCCCCGGCCTTCTTGATGCCGGACGCGCAGGCCGCGACGCGAAAGCCAGCGGGCGCGGTGACGCCGCCCGGAACGTGGTTGATGGTGACACCGGGCGGGACGACGCTCTTCACGAGAAGATCTCCGTCGTGGTCGCGGGCGTGGGAAACCGGCCGACCTGCGTATCGACCATCGCGTACTGGCCACACTTCTGAAAGAGCGCGCAACTCCAGCAATCGGCCGACACCTTCTCGGGCAACCAGAAGTGCGGCACGATTGAGAATCCCAGCCTGACGAAGAAACGCGGGTCGTGTGTAAACGCGCACAGCGTCCTGTAGTGACCCCCACGCGCACGGCGGCGCAGCTCGTCGATGACCATCCGGCCCACACCAAGCCCGCGCGCCGCCTCGTCGACGACAAGTGACCGTACTTCGGCGACGCTGCGGCTGAGCGGGGCCAGTTCGGCGCAGGCGAGCACGGTGCCATCCTTGATGGCGACGACGAAGCGGGAGGCGTGCGTCGCGATGTCGCCGAGCGAGCGGGGCAGCAGGTGTCCGGCCTGCTGGTAGCGCGCGATCAGATCGTGGATGAACGGCGCATCAGTCGCCACGGCCCGGCGCCCGTCGAGCGTGTCGGTCTTCGGAAGCGGTTGCATCCCGGGCGTCGCGGCCTGCAGCACAGGGACGTGGATGGGAAGCATGATCATGACGCAGCCGTCTCCTTGGTGCTTCGACTCGCCATTACGATTCCGTGTTCTTGCGAGGCGATCCAATTACAACTGCTCGCTCAGCACCACGTCCTGAGTGAATGAACTCGTCGCCGAACTTATGAATCGAAGGACTTGGCGACATCCGTGAACACGCCGTCCAGCAATGTCAGGGCTTCGTCCACTTCGGCATGGGTGATCACAAACGGGGGCAGCATGCGAACCACCGTGTTGGCCGTGCGATTGACGAGCAGGCCGCGCTTGAGCGCCGCGTCGATGTAGGGCGTTGCGTCGACAATCAGATCAAGACCCCACATCAGGCCGGCGCCACGAACCTCGCGGATCACTGGGTGCCTCGCGGCCAGCGCGAGCAGGCCCTCTCCGAACCGTCCGCCGACCTCGCGCACGTGCTCCTGCAGACCGCCGTTTGTGAGCGCCTCGAGAAAGACCAGCGCCGCCCGGCACGCCAGGAGGTTGCCGCCGTACGTGGTGCCGTGGTCACCAAACGAGATAGCCGCCGCCACCGGCTGCGATACGAGCGCGGCACCGACCGGCACGCCAGCCCCAAGGGCTTTGCCGATGGCCGCGAGATCAGGCTGGATGCCCAGGCGCTGGTACCCGAACGCGGTGCCCGTCCGCCCGAGACCGCATTGGACCTCGTCTGCGATGAGCAGCGCGCCGTTGCGTTGACGCGCTCGTTCCATGGCCGCGGCCATCTCCGGGCTGAGCGGCCGGATGCCGCCTTCTCCCTGCACGGCTTCCGCGATGATGGCGGCCGTCGTCGACGACACCGCCGCTTCGAGCGCGTCCGGATCGTTGGCCGGGACCCACGTCACGTCGTCGAGCAGCGGCTCGAAGGGCGCACGGTAGTGCTCGTCCCAGGTCACAGACAGCGAACCCATGGTCCGGCCGTGAAACCCGTGCTCGAGCGCCACGAATCCGGTTCGATGGCGATCGCCCGACGTGTACCAGAACCGGCGCGCGAACTTCAGGCACGCCTCGACCGCTTCGGTGCCGCTGTTGCAGATGAAGACGCGCGAGAGACCCGAGAGCGCGGTGAGCAAGGCTGCAACCTGACCCTGAAGCTCGTGGTAGTAGAGGTTCGAGGTGTGGATGAGTGTCCGGGCCTGATCCGCCAGCGCGGCAGCCAGCGCGGGATTGGCGTGACCAAGCGACGCGACGCCGATGCCGGAGATCAGATCGAGATAGCGCCGCCCGCTGTCGTCATACAGGTAGACGCCTTCGCCCCGCGTGAAGACCACCGGGGTGCGGCGGTAGGTCTGAAGGAGGTGCTGGCTTTCGAGCGCCTTCACCGGAGAAGGCTGCGCGCCTGATGCAACCGGCGTCTGAGACGTCATGGAATCACCCTCGTCATGGAGCCGTCGGCGGATTCGCCCCGAACCACCGCCGATTCGAGGCGCGAGATGTCGCGGCCGTTGACGATCAGCACCGAGCCCACGCCGGCTCTGAGCGCCGCGCGGCACGCCTGCAACTTGGCGAGCATGCCGGCATTGGCGGTGCCCGATTCGATGATCTGCCGTTCCGCCGACCCGCTGAGTTCGACGATGGTGTGCGCGTGTGCGTCGACGACACCTGGCGTGGTGCCCGCGATGACCAGCCGTTCGGCCCAGAGACGTTCCGCCAGCGCGCCGGCAATGGTGTCGGCATTGACGTTGTAGAGCGCACCGGTCTTGTCGGCGCCAATGCTGGCGACCACCGGCACATAGCGCCCGGCCAGCAGGTGGTGCAGCAGGTGAGGGACACCATCGTTGACGGGACGTCCCACGTGGCCTAGCGACACGGTCTCTCCGGCCGCGGTGCGCATGGGCGGCGCCGCTTCGACGGTGGCCACCCCCGCATCCGCGCCCGTCAACCCGACAGCCTGACCGCCCGCGGCCGTGATAGCCGCCACCAACCTCGTGTTGATCGTCCCGGCGAGCACCGGCACCACAACCGCCAGCGTCGCCTCGTCGGTCACGCGGATGCCGTCGACCAGGCGTTTTGGAATGCCGGCTTTCACCAGTTCGGCATCGATTTCCCTGCCGCCGCCGTGAATGACGACCAGGGGGACGCGCCGGGCGATCGACGCAATCGTGCGCGCGATGGCCTGGACGGCGCCGGCATCTTCGATCAGTTCGCCGCCGAGTTTGAGAATGGTCGGCCGGCTCATGCCCACAACCCCGTCCGCTCGTCGAGCCCGTACATCAGATTCAGATTCTGCACCGCCTGGCTGGCCGCGCCCTTGAGCAGGTTGTCGAGGCACGACACAACGACCAGCCGGCCCGTGCCCTGGTCGACACGCCATCCGATGTCGCAGAAGTTCGTGTAGGCCACGTGTTTGATTTCCGGCAGCGCGTCGCCCCACAGCCTGACAAATGGGGCATCGGCGTACGCGGATTCGAGCGCCTGTCCGACAGCGTCCGCCGTCGTGGCCGGAGCGAGCCTCGCGTAAATCGTCTCGAGGATTCCGCGGTTGAGCGGCACCAGGTGCGGCACGAACGTCACGTTGCGGCCCAGTTCCTGTTCCATTTCGGCCACGTGACGGTGACCGAACACGCCGTAGGCGGCCGCGCTGCCGTGGTTTTCGGAGAAGTGTGTGCGCTCGCTCGGTACCTTGCCCGCGCCTGAGACGCCCGACTTGGCGTCGATGATCACGTCGCCCTCGACCAGATTTGCGTCCACCAGGGGAAGCAGCGCTAGCAGCGCTGCCGTCGGGTAGCAACCCGGGCACGACGCAAGCGTCGCGTGCGCGAGGGCAGCCCGGCTCCGCTCCGGCAGGGCGTAGACCGTGCCGTCTGGCACGCTGATCGTGTCGGGATACCACGTCGACCGGGCAACGGTCTCATGGATCCGGAACGCGCCGGACAGATCGATCACACGCCGGCCCGATCCGACCAGCTCCGTGCCGAGCGAGGCCGAGGCCTTTTCGGGCAGCGCCATGCAGACCACATCGCACGCTTCCACCAGCGCCTTGGTGTCGAGGGGCACGATGGGCTCGTCCCAGATCTTCGCCAACGCGGGGACCCGGCGCGGATCGCCGTTGCCCGACGAGGTGGCCAGCGTCAGCCGCACGGCCGGGTGCCGGGCGAGGAGGCGGACCAGTTCGAGGCCGGCGTACCCAGTGGCTCCGGCAATGCCGACACGAATCGGGTGCTGATCGACGGGTGACATCAACGCGTCCTTGAATGCATAAGTATGCAGTCTGCGGATTGGCGGAGTCAAGAATATTCACGCAATAGAGGTCTTGTTGGTTGCGTTGCTATGCATAAAAATGTATATTTATACTGTTTGGTGCATGGCCATGAAGACACAGCGACAAGCCGCCATTCTCTCCCTGATCGATCATCGGTCGATCTCAAGCCAGGAGGACCTGCGGAAGAGACTCCGCGGAAGCGGGTTCTCCGTCACGCAGGCCACCTTGTCGCGTGATCTCAAGGATCTGGGGCTGGTCAAGAACGCCGCCGACGGGGCGTACCATCGCCCGGGTAGCGACATCGCCAACCCGGGTCTCGCCGCCGCGCGTCTGCAGCACGCCGTCGCGGAGTTCCTGATTGGCGTGGACCGCGCCATGCAACTGGTGGTGCTCAAGACCAACCTCGCGCAGGCGCAGCCGTTGGCCGCCGCCATCGACGCCGCCGCGCTCGATGGCATCGTCGGATCGATCGCGGGCGAGGACACGGTGTTGCTGGTGTGCCGGGACACCCGTGCCGCCACCAGCGTTGCGGGGAGCCTCCAACGGATGGCGCGGGGATAAGACCAGGAAACGACGTCGCGCAATGGCGGTGAAAGAGGGGAGAGGGTGATGGCGAAGGAACGGGTCGTCTTGGCGTATTCGGGCGGGTTGGACACGTCGGTGGCTGTCCCGTGGCTGGCGGACAAGTACAACGCCGAGGTCGTCTGCGTCACGATGGATCTTGGGCAGGGCAAGGAACTCGAATCGATCCGCGAGCGCGCGCTGGCCGCCGGTGCCGTGCGGGCTCACGTGCTCGATGTGCGCGAGGAATTCGCCAACCAGTACATCCTTCCGGCGCTGCAGGCCGGTGCGGTCTACGAAGGCAGCTACCCGCTCGCCACCGCGCTCGGGCGGCCGCTCATCGCGCGGAAACTCGTCGAGATCGCCCGTATCGAGGGCGCCGCATCCATCGCCCACGGCTGCACTGGCAAGGGCAACGACCAGGTGCGCCTCGATGTGTCCGCGCGTGCGCTCGAGCCCGGCATCCGCGTGATCGCGCCGGCCCGCGAGTGGGGCATGACGCGTCCCGACGAGATCGAGTACGCTCGCACGCGCGGGATTCCGGTGCCGGTGACCGTCGCCAGCCCCTACAGCACCGACGCCAACCTCTGGGGGCGGTCGATTGAATGCGGCGTGCTCGAGGACCCGTGGGTGGAGCCGCCAGACGATGTCTACACGCTCACGAAAGACCCATCGGAGTGTCCCAACGAGCCGGCCTACATCGAACTCACCTTCGAGCAGGGCGTGCCCGTCGCGGTCAACGGCGTGTCGATGCCGTTAACGGAGATCATCGCCAGTGTCGCGACCATCGCAGGCGCCCATGGCGTGGGTCGGATCGACATGGTCGAGAATCGGCTGGTCGGTATCAAGTCGCGTGAGATCTACGAGGCTCCCGCCGCCGTCGTCCTGCACTCGGCGCACCGCGAGCTCGAGAACTTCGTAAGCCCGCGCGATCTCTCCCGGATCAAACAGGATCTGGGGCTCAAGTACGCGGACCTTGTGTACAACGGGCTCTGGTTTTCGCCGGTGCGCGAGGCCATCGACGCGTTCGTGGCCACGATCCAGCAGCGCGTGACTGGCACGATTCGCCTCAAGCTCTTCAAGGGTGCCTGCCGCGTGGTCGGCCGCCAGTCGCCCTTTGCGCTCTACGATCACGGGTTGGCGACCTATGACGAGGGCGACACGTTCGATCACAACGCCGCAGTGGGCTTTATCAAGCTCTATGGCCTGCCTGTCGAGACGGTCTCCCGCAAGTGGGGACTCGCCGGCAGAGCCGTGGAACAGCCGAAAGCGGTCTGATGTCGCACCTGTGGTCCGGCCGGTTCGACGCGGATCCCGATCCCGACGTCTTCTCGTACGGCGTGTCGCTGTCGTTTGATCGGCACCTGTTCGAAGACGATGTGACCGGCAGTCTGGCATGGGCCGAGGCGCTCGCCAACGCCGGGGCCATGTCAGCAGACGCCGCCCTCGCGATTGATGGCGCCTTGCGAGACATTCTCGAAACGGGCCGTCGCGACCCGGCGCTTGTGGCCGGCCCGGACGAAGACGTCCACGCCTTCGTCGAACGTCAACTGATCGAGCGTATCGGTGATGCCGGTCGGCGCCTGCACACAGGCCGGTCGCGCAATGAACAGGTCTCGCTCGATCTGCGACTCTATTTCAAACGGCGGATTCCACTGCTCATCAATCGATTGCGCCGGCTCGTCACCGCGCTGGCTGATCAGGCGCAGGCGTCGGCGTTGCACACGATGCCGTCCTACACGCATCTGCGTCGGGCGCAGCCCATCCTGGTCGCGCACTTCTTTCTGGCGCATGCGGCGGCCTTCCGGCGCGATTGCCAGCGCTTTGAGCAGGTGCTGCACGAAACCGACGAGATGCCGCTGGGATCGGGCGCCATTGCCGGCACGACGTACGCCGTCGACACGCGAGCACTGGCCGACCGGCTCGGCTTCTCGCGCATCGTCACCAACAGTCTCGACGCCGTTTCCGACCGCGACTTCGTCGCGAGCTTCCTCTTCGCGTCTTCGCTCACGATGGTGCACCTGAGCCGGATGGCCGAAGACATCATTATCTTCACGTCCGAGGAATTCGCGTTCTTCGATTTGCCCGACAGGTTCGCGACCGGCAGCAGTCTCATGCCGCAGAAGAAGAACCCCGATCCGCTGGAACTGATGCGCGGCAAGTCGGGCCGCGTGCTCGGGCGATTGTCGGGGTGGCTCACGACCATGAAGGGCCTGCCGAGCGGCTACAACCGGGACCTGCAGGAAGACAAGGAAGCCGCCTTCGAGGTCGAGGCCACGCTCGCGCCCTCGCTTGACGTCGCGGCGGCCGTGATGGCGGGATTACGCCTGAACGCTGCGCGCGCCGAGGCGGCCGCGTCGGGCCTCCTGCTGGCGACTGACGTCGCGGACTATCTCGTCGCGCACGAGGTGCCATTCCGCGAGGCCCACGCGGCTGTCGGGGCCATCGTCCGGGAGTTGGTCGCCGAGGGGCGCGATTTTTCGGAACTCACCGACGATGAGTGGCGCCGCTTCAGTCCGCACTTCGCGCCGGATATCGCGGCCGTCATCACCGCCGGCGCCTCTGTCGCCGCCAAGCAGACGCCTCAATCAACCAGCCCGGTCGCGGTTGCCGCCGCGCTCGCCGAACTGCGCGCCTGGCTCCAGTAGCATTTGCCCTTCTATTCGTAGCTTTGCTAAAATCAGACGTCCTTCAGCCTCTCCCTTTCCCGCCCGAGTTTCCGGGGGATCTTTTAATGGTGAAGCGCAAGCTTCGAGTTGGTGAGTTAGTGGATGACTACTGTCCGCGCGAGCGGCGTGTCAGCGATCACGCAATCGTGGCGATGGTGGATGACGACATCCGCCAGGTGCGCTGCGCGACGTGCGACACGGAACACGACTATCGCGCGGCGAAGGTGCCGCCGACGCGGAAGAAGAAGCCCGCGGCCGGCCCACCTCCGCTGCCCCCGGCCGGCATGGTCGTGACGCCGGCCGCGCCGCCAGTCATCGTGGCCGTGCCTGACGTATCGAGCGATCTCGAAGCCCGAAAGAGCCAGGCCGAACCTCCCGCCGAGGCTGGCGACGGGCAGCCTGCGGGCGCGGCGCCTGTTGACGGCCCGGTTCATCGCCAACTGATCCGGGCGACGCTGCCGCGGATCGAGGGTCAGGTGCCCGAGCGGCGGATTCCCGAGTTCACGATGCACAACACCGGCGGCCGAGGCGCTGGTGGGCACGGCAAGTCGTTTCGGGCGGGGCATGGCGGACCGCACCGGCCGGGCGGTGGCGGCAAGTCCGCGCCGGGTCACGCGCGGCCGGGCGGAGGTCGTCAAGGGGGCGGGTTTTCGCCGCAAGGCGGCAGACCGGGCCCGGGCGGCGCGCAAGGGGGAGGGCCCAATCGCTCGTCCCGACATTCCTTCGGCGGCCGTACCGGCAAGAAGAACTGACACCCGCATCGATGAGCGACCTTTCCGGCACGTTCGGCCTGATCACCGGCATCGCCAACAAACGATCCATCGCGTGGTCCATCGCGAAGGCGCTCGCGCAGGATGGTGCCCGGCTGGCGTTGGCGTACCAGGGAGAACGATTTGCCGAGACCGTCGAGGAACTGGCGGCGGAGTTGAACAGCCCGCTGCTCCTGCAGTGCGACGTGACATCCGACGCGCAGATCACCGACGTCTACACGACCATCGGCAAGGAGTTCGGCGGACTCGACTTCCTGCTCCATGGCACGGCGTTCGCCCCGCGCGAGGAATTGTCGCGGCCGTTTGTGGAGACCAGTCGCGAAGGCTTCCGCATCGCGCTCGATGTCAGCGCCTATTCGCTCATCGCGCTCGCGCGAGGCGCCGCGCCGTTGATGGCGGCGCGCGGCGGAGGCAGCATGCTCACCCTGACTTACCTGGGCAGTGAGCGCGTGTTTCCGAACTACAACGTCATGGGCGTGGCCAAGGCCGCGCTCGAAGCGTCCGTGCGCTACCTGGCCGCCGACCTGGGTCCGCGCAACATCCGGGTCAATGCGATCTCGGCCGGGCCGATCCGCACGCTGGCCTCGTCGGGGATCTCCGGCTTCACGAGCATCCTGCAGGTCTACCGCGATCGGGCACCGCTGCGCCGGAACATCGAGCTGGACGAAGTCGGCCAGACGGGTCGTTTTCTGCTGGGACCAGAAAGCGCAGCCATTACCGGCGAAGTGCTGATGGTGGATGCCGGCTTCCACATGATGGGATTGTAGAACGTCCCGCGACGCCCTCACCTATAGCACGCCTTCCGCCGCCCTCCGCAGGTCCACGTCCGCGATGGACCCGCTCTCGAACGCGGTCGGGATGCCGGTTGGTGCCGGCGTGAGGCGCTTGCGCTGGCTCTTGTCCCGGTACATCTGCTGATCCGCCACGGCCAGCAACGCCTCGTACGTGCCGCCATCTCTGGGAAACACGGCGGCGCCGATGCTGACGGCCAGGCGCACCCGCTGCGTGCCGCGCACGACAAATGGCAACGCGTCGACCACCTGCTGAAGCTCCACGCGTTTGGCCTCGGCGTCCTCGATGCCGCAATCTGACAGCAGCACGATAAACTCGTCGCCGCCGTATCGAGAGACGACGTCGTACGGACGGATGGCGCGGCGCAGGACCGACGCCACTTCGCGCAGTGCGCGGTCACCGGCCGGATGCCCGTAGCTGTCGTTGATGTCTTTGAGGTTGTCCAGGTCCAGCAGCAGCACGGCGACCGACGAGGTCAGTCGCCGCGCTCGGGCCAGCTCGCGCGTGAGATGCAGGATTAGAAAGCGATTATTCGGAAGCCCGGTCAACTGGTCGGTGACCGCTTCCTCGTGCGTCCGTTCGAAGAGCACCGAGTTGTGGATCACCGCCGACACCTGCGCCGTCACGCGCAGCGCGAGACGGTGGTGGTCCTCGGTGAAGAACCGCGGCTCGGTGTGGTACATCGCCAGGGCACCAATCATGCGCTCGGCCACGATGAGCGGGCAGACGAGCGCCGATTTCAGGACCTGGCCGTCGGCCGGCACGCCAATCGAGAGGAAGTCGTCGCCCGGATCCTCATTGACGCGGCACTCGCGTGTCGCGATTACGCGGCCAATCAATCCCGAGCCGACGCGCAGCTCCATCTGCCGCAGGTGCGCGGCACCCGTGCCGATCGCAAACCGGCAGCGGGCCACGCCTTCGGCCGTATCGTACAGGAAGAGCGCGCAACTGGCGAACGGCACGAGATCGCGGAGCTTTCCGGCAACGACACCCATCGAATCGGCCACGCCGAGGCTGGTTCCCAGTCCCTGCGCGACCTCGTACAACGCGTACAGTTCCTTTTGCGCCAGCGCGATCTCGTCAAAGACAGACGCATGGGATTCGGAGATCCCGGCGTGATGCGGATGCTCGCGTGTGGCTCCAGTGGCGTGCAGTCGCATGCCCGCCGGCGCGGCCGTCTCGAACGCGGCATCGAGCGACGGCAGCAGTTCGACAAAGCGCGCCACGACCACCGGATCGAGCGCGCCCCCGGCTTCCCGCCACAACGCCTCGATCGCGTCGCCGCGCGAGACCGCCTTGCGGAATGGGCGATCCGAGGTCAGCGACACGAAGTGATCGACCACCGATAGAATGCGCGCGCCGAGCGGAATGTCGCTGCCACTGAGGCCCGCGGGGTAGCCCGATCCGTCCCACCGTTCATGGTGGCAAAGCACGAGCGAGGCGACAGGATAGGGAAACGGCACGTGCGCAATGATGTCGGCGCCAAGCTGCGAATGGATGCGGACCTTGCCGATTTCCTCGGGCGTGAGCGGTCCCTTCTTCGTCAGGATGTGGTCGGGCACACCGAGCTTGCCGACATCGTGCAGCAGCGCCGCCATCCGGACGCCTTCGACCTCCTGGGCCGGTATGCCAAATGCCTTCGCCATCTCGACCGCGTACGCCTGTTCGCGGCGGATGTCGGTGCGCGACGAGCGTGCCCTCGCTTCAATCGCCCGCGCGAGGGCTTCGACTGTGGCCAGCCAGGTGTCCGAGGCCCGCTGATGCTGGCGCTGCGTGTCGGCAAGTGCCGTCCGGCCCCTCACGTGGAGGTGATACGCGAGAGCCACAGCGCCCGCAGCGAGGCATGCCAGCAGGAAGGCGACCCAGGCGGGCACCGACGTGCCGCGGACGAGCCAGAAACCAGCGCCGATGACGCCGGCGCCAACCAGGCCCGCCAGCACGCGCCGTTCCGTGAACGTACTCCGCATGGGAATCTTCTAGCTTCGGATCGCGCCCCCTGGGGCCGCTGGCGACGGAGCAGGTTTTGATCCGCCACCCGCGAAATACGCCGTCTGGTAGCCCTCGATCAGTTCCTTCATCCTGACGGCGTCTTTCTTGTAGTGACCCTTGCAGTGAATCGGCGCGGCGCCGCCGGAGGTCTCGATGTAGACATCAGAAAAGATGATGTGGGTGTCGATGCCCACCGACGCGATATGTGCGATGTGAATCGAGTGCTCGTACCTCCCGAACCACTGCGGCGTGTAGTGGACGACGTTCGACGTGGTGATGAGCACCTGGGTCGGCAGCAGGCGGTTGCCCCTGCTGAGGCGGCTGGCGCGGAACACGTCGCCTGCCGCGAACGGTTTGCCCTTGAGCCAGACGATCCAGATTCCGATCACCAGAAGCCCGGCGACGACGAGCACGGCATAGAGACCCCACGACTGCCAGAAGCTGTTCATGATGGTACCCTCGCTCCGTCAGCCGCCGGTGTCAAGAACGGATTCAGTGCTAAGCTGACCTCGGTTGTCCGGGCGGTCTGCCGGCCGCAGGCCAGCCGCCAGAAGCCCGGCGCGAATGGGACGCCTGTTCCCGCGACCTGACACTCGCATGACGCAGACACTGGTTCTTGCCGGCGCCGACATTGTGCTTCCCGACCGCGTGATCGCCGGGGGCACCATCATCATCGAAAACGGCCGGATCGCCGACATCGTCTCTCGTGTTGTGCCGACCGCGTCCGATGTTGCGCACGTCGATCTGCAGGGCCTTACCGTGGTTCCCGGTTTCATTGACGTGCACGTGCACGGTGTCGAGGGGATCGACTCGCTCGATGGGCCGAACGCGGTGCGGGATCTGGCCGCGCGGATGCCGAAATACGGCGTGACGGCCTTCTCGCCCACGACCGTGGCGTGTCCGCCTGCAGAGCTTCGCATGGTGGTGGACGGCGTGCGCGCGTGTCGTGAAGCGCCGGCGGCCCGCTCGGCGCGCGTGCTGCCCGCGCACCTCGAGAGCAACTTCATCAACCCCGACTACAAGGGCGCCCAGCCGATCTCGTGCCTCAGGACGCCCGCCTCGGCGCTCGCGGCGGGTGGCGACGATCACCGATCAAGGCGCGATGAGGAGTTCTCCGGCGCCGACATCCTGCGCGTCATAGACGAGGCGGGTCCGGACGTGGGCATCGTCACGTTGGCGCCGGAACTAGATGAGGCGATGGCGCTCATCCGGCGTCTGGTGGCATCCGGACGCATCGTGTCGCTCGGCCACTCAGCCGCCACATTCGACATCGCCATTGACGCCATCCGCGCAGGGGCACGCCAGGCCACGCACCTGTTCAACCGGATGCCGCCGGTCGGCCACCGCGAGCCCGGTCTTGCCGGAGCCGTTCTGCAAGCACCGGAGGTCGCGGCCGAGATCGTGTGCGACGGCTATCACGTGCATCCCGGGATGTTGAGAATGGCGATTGCCGCGAAGGGCGCCGACCGGATCATGGCTATCACCGATGGCAGCGCCGGTGCCGGCCTTCCACCCGGCACGCGCGCCAGGCTTGGAGGACGCGCCATCGACGTCCGCGAACAGGGCGCTTTTCTTGAAGACAACACCCTGGCCGGCAGCACGGCCACGATGGACCGCGTGTTCCGGGTGTTGACGGGCGTCGGCGGACTCGGGCTTGTCGACGCCGCTACGCTCTGCGCCACCACACCCGCACGCGAACTGGGGCTTACCGGGCACGGCGTCATCGTGGCGGGCGCGGTGGCCGACCTTGTCGTGCTCAGTCCGAAGTTGACTGTGGTTGAAACCTACATCGCCGGCCAGCCCTGCCTCTACCCTGAGCTCACTTCTGGGGCGTGACGGCAGGCTTGATGTCGCGGGCCGTGCTCTGGTTGACACTTCCCCGTCGTGCCCCACCTAACTGAGTCGAAGGGTCTGTCGCCACTGAACTTCGCCCGCTCGGAATCCGTCCTATTTCCCGGAGGGACAATGTATGCGCACGTGGAGTCTCCGGCGAACGGTCAACGCGGTGAGCCTTGCTGCCCTGGCAGCGACGCTGGCAGGCTGCGACATCACGGTGGGCGCGGCCCAGTTCAGCACACGGGAAGAAAAGAAGTTCACCGTCACAGGGACGCCGCAGGTCGAGTTGACGACCTTTGACGGTTCCATCGAGGTCCGGGGCTGGGACAAGCCGGAGGTGCTGGTCGAAATCGAGAAGCGCGGCAACAACCAGGCGGCGGTAGACAAAATCCTGGTGAAGGCCACGCAAACCGGCAACACGATCACCGTTGACATCCCGAAAATCGCGTCCACTACCCACATCACGTTCGGCCAGTCGCCGAGCGCCAGCCTGGTGGTGTCGGTGCCAATGCAGTCCGTCCTAAAGCTGGACAGTGGCGACGGTTCGGTGACCATCAAGCGCGTCAACGGAAAGATCAATATTCACACCGGCGACGGCAGCGTGCATGTCACGGAGGCGAAGGGTGACCTGTTCGTGCGCACCGGCGACGGTTCGATCCAGGCCGCCGAGATTGACGGGCACGTGGATGTCGAGACGCGCGATGGCAGCATCACCATCGAGGGCACACTCCGCGCCGTGCGCGCCGATTCGGGCGACGGCTCGATCAAGCTGACGGCGCAAAAGGGCAGCGCGATGGACGCCGACTGGGTCGCGACCACCGGCGACGGCTCGATCAAGGTGCGCGTCCCGGACGGGTTCGGCGCGAACGTTGACGCCGAGAGCGGTGACGGCGGTGTGCGCATCGACAAACTCGCGGGCCAGACCGACCAACGCGCCGAGGGAGAGAAGCACGACCGCAAATCGGTGCGAGGCACGATCGGTGGCGGCGGAAAGATCCTGAAACTGCGGAGCGGCTCCGGATCGATCAGTCTGAAGAGCTGGTAGAGACGGTTGCCGCCGGCGTTGAGAGGCAGGCCAGGGGCGCCCGAGTGGGCGCCCCTTTTCGCTATAATGCTGAGATTCACCTCGTTAGACCGGAGCGATTTACTCACATGGCCAAGACACCGACCGCGCAGAGCCGATATCGCAAGGACCTGTCCGAAATGCCGGACTGGATGAAGAAGAAATCCTGTCCCAATCGGCACAAGTTCATGTCCGGCAAGCGCGTGCTTCCGAAGAACCTCACCGGCAAAGAGAAGCTGGAAGACATCGTCGACGATGCGTTTCTGGCGTACAACTCGGGCCGGCTGCGTGAAGCCTGCCAGTTGTTTACCGAGAAGATGCTCGAGCCGGATGTCACTATCGGCATGAGCCTGTCCGGGGCGCTGACACCCGCCGGCCTGGGATGCTCGTCCATAGTGCCGCTCATCAAGGCGGGATTCGTGGACTGGATTGTCGCCACCGGCGCGATTCTCTATCACGACCTGCACTTCGCGCTGAACTATCCCATCCGGATGGGCAGCTTCACGATGGACGACACCGAACTGCGCGACAACGACATCGTCCGCGTCTACGACGTGTTGATGGGCTATAGCGACTGCCTGATGGCCACCGACGAGACGCTGCGTAACATCCTGGTCCAGTCCGAATTCCAGAAGGAGATGGGCACCGGCGAGTTGCACCATCTGCTGGGCAAGTACGCCGCCGAGTGGGAGCGCAAGGCTGGCCTCAAGGACGTGTCGGTGCTGGCGGCCGCGTACCGCGCTGGCGTGCCGTGCTACACCTCGTCGCCGGGCGACTCGACTATCGGCATGAACGTTGCGGGCGTGGAGCTGCGTGGCAACAAACTTCGGCTGAACCCGTCCATCGATGTCAACGAAACGACCGCAATCGTGCTGGCGGCCAAACGCGGCGGCGGCCGGAGTGCCGTGGTGCTGTGGGGCGGCGGCAGCCCGAAGAACTTCATGCTGCAGACCGAACCACAGATCCAGGAGGTGCTCCGCATCAAGGAGTTCGGCCAGGACTTCTTCCTGCAGGTGACCGACGCTCGCCCCGACACCGGGGGACTGAGCGGCGCGACCCCGAGCGAGGCGGTGAGCTGGGGCAAGGTGGATCCGGACCGGTTGCCTGATGCCGTCGTGTGCTATACGGACACGACCATCGCGATGCCAATCCTCACGCACTACGCGCTGGCAAGGCACAAGAAGCGGAAGTTGCGCCGGCTGTACCAGGCGCGCCTGGGCCTGCTGAAGGCCCTGACGAAGGAGTACTTCACGCACAATAAAGTCAAAATGCTCGACGGCACAGATCCGGTGCTCGGCTGACGCCCATGGCCAAGACGACTCCTGCCCAACTCAAGACGCTGGCGGCGCAGCACGGCACGCCGCTCGTCGTGGTCAACCACGATATCCTCCGGCAGAACTACGAGCAGTTCAGGAAGTACCTGCCGCGCGTGCAGGCGTACTTCGCTGTCAAGGCGAATCCGGCGCCCGAGATCGTGCGGACGCTGTTTCGCGTCGGGGCGAGCTTTGACGTAGCGTCGTTTCCCGAGTTCATGCTCGTGTACGACTTCATCAAGAAACGGCCGGCCGCCGAGCGGCAGGCGTTCGTGTGGGACAAGATCGTCTACGCAAATCCCATCAAACCGAAGGACACGCTGCACGCGCTCGACAAGTACAAACCGCTCGTCACCTTCGACAACCGCACCGAAATTGGCAAGGTCCGCGATTTCGCGCCGCATGCCGGGTTGCTGCTGCGCATCCGGGTGCCGAACACTGGATCGATGGTCGAGTTGTCCTCCAAGTTCGGCTGCGAGCCGGGCGAGGCTG
Organism: Acidobacteriota bacterium; assembly: GCA_026393675.1. Lineage (NCBI taxonomy): Bacteria > Pseudomonadati > Acidobacteriota > Acidobacteriota bacterium. The sequence goes on from JAPKZQ010000015.1 coordinate 102,978, forward strand.
TTGCCCTGATTGAAGAAGCACACAACGCCGGGCTGGTCGTGGAAGGCCTGAGCTTCCACGTGGGCAGCCAGTGCACAAACTTCGAGAACTTCGTCCAGGCGCTCAACATGTCGGCGGCGGTGCGGCACGAAGCGCTCTCGCGCGGCTTCGACATGAAAATCCTCGACATCGGCGGCGGATTTCCCGTGCGCTACAACCGCCACGTCCAGCCGTTCAGCCAGCTGGCGAGGATCATCAACGCCGAGATCAACAGGCTGTTTCCCAAGGAGATGGAGATCATTGCCGAACCGGGCCGCTTCTTCGTGGCCACGGCGGTGATCTCGATCGCCAAGGTCATCGGCAAGGCCGTCCGTGACGGCAAGCCGTGCTACTACATCGACGACAGCGTCTATCACACGTTTTCGGGGCTCATCTTCGACCACTGCCCGTATCACTTCAAGGCGTTCAGGAAAGGCCCGACCGAGGTGTGTGCGGTGTTTGGGCAGACGTGCGATGGTCTCGACACGATCTCGCAGTCGGAGGCGCTTCCGGAACTCCAGCTCGACGACCTGGTCTACTCCGAGGACATCGGCGCATACAGCAACGCATCAGCGACCTGGTTCAACGGCTTCCCGCCAGCGAAGGTCGTGCACATCAACGAATAGGCCTATGTACTCCGTCACCAAGCGCATCGACTTCTGCTACGGCCACCGGTTGCTCGACTACGACGGGATCTGCAAGCATCCGCATGGCCACAATGCGACCGCCGAGATCGAAGTGCGGAGCGGGCAACTCGACAGCCGCTGCATGGTCTGCGACTTCGGCGACATCAAGCGCGTCGTGAAGTCCTGGATCGACGAGCATATCGATCACAAGATGGTCCTGCGCCGGGACGACCCGCTCGTCAAACCGCTGCAGGAGCAGAACGAACCGCTGTTCCTCGTGGACGCCAATCCCACCGTCGAACACATCGCGAAGATCATCTACGACTACGCGAGGTCGCAGGGCTTCCCGGTCGAGGCCGTGCGTGTCTGGGAAACGCCTACGTCGTGTGCCACCTATAGCGGCGAGTAAGGCCCGGAACCTCTGCCATGCTGCTGGTCTTTGATTTCGACGGAACGCTCGTGGATTCCATCCGCGATCTGGCCGAGTCGGCCAGCGATCTCTCGGCGGAGTATGGCGGGTGCCGGCTCGACGACCAGACCGTCACCATGATGGTTGGCGAGGGCGCGCAGACGCTGGTCGAACGCATCCTCGCCCAGGCCGGCGTCGCCGGCCCGCAGCCAGGCGCGCTCAGCCGCTTCCTTGAGATCTACGATCGACGGATGCTCGATCACACCATCCCATACGCGGGGATGATCGAGACTCTCACAACGGTGAGCCGCTCTCACCAACTGGCGATACTGACCAACAAGCCCGAGCAGGCCACTCGCCGCATCATGAGCCACACGGGTCTCGATCGGTTCTTCCACGACTGCGTGTTCGGCGACGGGTCGCTTCCGCGCAAGCCGGATCCAGAAGGCCTCGGGTGGTTGATGGGTCGGAACGGAGCGTCGGCGGCGCAGACCTTGCTCGTTGGCGATTCGGACGTCGACGTGGCCACGGCCCGTGCGGCCGGCGTGCAACTGTGCATCGCGCGTTACGGATTCGGTTTTGATCGCGTTGACGTGGCGACACTTCGAGACGACGACGTGATCATCGACCGGCCAGAGGAATTGCTGACGGCACTGCTGACGTAGACACGAATTGGGGCCTGGCCCCTTTTCTCACATTGGCTGCGGGAGAACGTTTCCCTCCGCGTCCCCGCTCACGCAAGCCGGCAAAACGCGCCTTGCCGGGACACGTCGCCGACCTCACGATCGGGGCCCCTATCCCCGTGCCTGTCTTGGCCCTCACGGCGCATTTTGCAGACTGACGCTATCGACTTGGTTCGAGGGGCCGCTCCGAGAACCGTCCTTCCGCTCAGCGGTCGCAGAAGGGGTGGGCCCCCGGCCCCGTTCAATACGTACCAGATTAGGGCGCGCTCGGTTGAATCGCCGGGTTAGAATTGACCACAACGAGGAGGGACCATCATGTCCATCGCAACCGATCTGGCCGCACTGGGACAGAGCCTTAACGCCGAGGTCACCGACAAGAAAGGCGTCATCAAGCTCGAAATCGTCGTGGCCGAGCGCAAGTCGTTCCTGTCGAAAAAGAAGCTGACGTACACGATTAAGTGCAAGCCAGACGACGGATCGAAAGAGCTGAACTACTCCGAGATGCTGAAGGAAAGCGGCTTCGGCGTGTCCAGTGGCAGTGACGACAGCGAGGCGGGTTTCGGCTTCAAGGCTGGCACGTACAAGACCGGTTTCGGCAGCCCCACGCAGGGTACCATCCAGGAGCAGTCGACCCTGTTCGGCAAGCAGTACACCTACAGCTTCGACTGGTCGAAGATCCGCGGCCAGGTCGAGGACATCGCGAGGAAGAACGGGTACGTGCCCAAGTACCATGTGATCATGTTCTGACGCGCCCTCTCCACCCGACCCGCGCTTCTGGGCATCATCTATGCGCCTCATCTTGCGGAATGGAGCAAGATCTCGTCACCCCGGCGAAAGCCGGGGTCCAGCCGTGGATTCCCGCGTTCGCGCGAATGACGGATTAGCACTGCCTATTCCGGCGCCGGTTGCCGGCCTGTGGACCTATCGCACGTAGATCGCCGAGTTGAAGACAACGCGGAACGTCGCAAACGGCTGGCCGCGCCACTGGGGACGGAAGCCGAGCAGCACCACGTGCCCCTTGTCGAGCTCAATGTCGAGCGCCGCTGCTTTGCCCTGAAGGTACTTCTCGCCAATCAGGTAGCCGGACTGCAACGGCGACCCGGTGTCGGCGTACTTGGCGAGAATCGTGCCCTTAAATCCAACCTGGGGCTCGTACACTGGGCTGCCGTCGACAAACACCGCAGAGGTCTCGGCCATGCCGGCCATCACCGGGTGGGTCGGGTCGGTCTTCACGTTGACAATTGATCCACGCAGGAAGAACTCCTCGGGCTTCAGGCCCTCGACGACGTTTTTCACGGGCAGCTTGAACTGCTGAATCGCGAACCTGCAGGCCGAGTTGAAGCAGACCACGGTGCCGCCGTCTCGGACGAACGTCTCGAATGACTGCAGGTCGGCCTGCGTCAGAGCGTAGGCGTACTCGGGACGCACCGCCCGGCCCGACCCGCCGCCGCGCCCGCCCTGGCCGCGGCCGCCACCCTGCCCACCGCCCGCTGCTGGCGCGGCTGCTCCGGCCTCTCCGCGCGCGCCGGTCTGGCCGCCGCCCTCAACCGGGATCCGCGCATCGTCAGCGAGGATGATGCTGTCGACCTTGTCGCGAAGCGGCGCGTGGAAGTCCTCCGGATGGAGGCTGACGAATTCGAAGCCGTACTGCTCGAGGAGCCACCGTGTCCACCCTTCGTCCATGCTGCCGGCCCACGGCTGATAGAGCCCGATGCGCGGCTTCTTCAACGCCACGCCTGAGGCTGCCGTGCGTTCGGCGACCAGCGCGAGCGACTTGACCAGGTCGGATTGGGCGGCATCGGAAAGTCCGGTGATGATGTAACGCGCACCAGCCCCCGGGGCGCCGGCGGCGAACTGGACGCTGGCGCCGAGCTTCCAGGCGCGCGTGATGGCTCGAAAGGCGTTGTTCTGCGCGGGATCCACGGCAAGTGCCGGGCCGCTGCCAGACGTTCTGCCTGCCGGCGGAACAATGGCTGCGGCTGCGGAATTCGAATCGAACCCGATGCCCGGCACGCTGTCAAACGGCGCCGGGTCGGCGGAGGTTGTCATGTTGTACGGCGTGGGTCTGGCCGTCGGCGTCGGCATCGCGCCAAGCACCTTCATCTTCCCGCGCATCTCGTCTGTGAGTGGGCTGGCAACCGTGGTGATCTTCACGCCCATCTGCAACGGCAGCGTCCAACCGGCCGCGTCGTAGGGCCTGAGGGGCGGGCCGCCCGGGTACTGGCGCAAGTCCGGGTACTTCTGCGCATTGAACAATTCGCGCGCCATCGCGCCGAATTCCTGATCGGTCGGCACCACCCATGTGCCGGTCGCATAGGTGACCTTGTCAAGCGTGACCGGTGCCGTCAGTTGCGACACGCGCACGCCGCCGAAGGCGAGGCGACGGAGCATCTCGACTGCCGCGACGGGGTCGCGCTGATCCTGCGGAATCATGTAGGCGTACGGCGCTGTCTTTCTGCCCGCGGCAATCTGATCCCGGCCCGCCTGGTAGCGGTTGTAGAGCAGCGATTCCCGGTACTTGGCCGCGAACTCGAGCGTCGAGATCGCCGCCGTCTCGTTGTAGGCCACCGCATCACCCAATCGCCACCACCCGCCCGGCCACGGGCTCGAGTAGAGGCTCTGCGGTCTCAGGTCGCGATAGCTCTCGGGAAGATCGTTGAGGGTGTACTCGCGAGGCGCGGCCATGTTGCCTGCCGTCTCGGTCCAGAACGCCGGGATGTTCTTGAACGCCGGCGCGTAGTCGACGTAACCCGGGTACCATGCGTCAAAGGCGATGCCCATGTGTGTGGCGCCGACCTGTCCCCGTTCCTCGAGGCTTTTCGCGATAGCCATGCCAATCATGTTGATCTCGCGCGACACGAGATACGGTGCGTCGAGGCCGACCGGCTCGGAGAAGGGCGGCAGCCAGATGCGCGTCGGGAACGGCGCCGACTGGTGGAACACATAAATGATGTTCGGCTCCCACTGGCGCCAAAAGTGTTCCATCACGCGCGACTCGATCATGTTCAGCATGTACGCGTCGCGGTTGTTGTCGTGACCGACATACTCCTGATACAGGCGGGGCAGGCCCGACTGTTCATAGGGCGTCCCTGCGTTCTTCGCGAGCCACTCGCCCACCATCTGCTGGCCGTCGGGGTTCATCGTCGGCCACAACATGACGATGTCGTTGTCGAGGATTTCCTTGATGGCGGGATCGGCCGCGCGGTTGACGAGGTCGTAGGCGAGCTGCAGCGTCATCTGCGCGCCAGCCACTTCGGTGGCGTGACAGCCGCCATCGAGGTGCACGAACGCCTTGCCTTCGCGCGCGAACCGGCGTGCATCATCTTCGGAGAGACCCTGGGGATGCGCGAGGCGCTGGGCGATCTCGCGGTACCGATCTACTTTGTCGAGATTCTTCGGGTTCGAGATGAGGGCGAAATACATGACGCGCCCATTCGTCGTCTTTCCGGCCTCCACGAGCCTGATTGACGAGCTGGCTGCGGCGAGTTTCTTCAGGTAGCTGATGGCCTGGTCGTAGGTTGCCAGTTTGTTGTCGGCACCGGGTTTGAATCCCAGGACCGACTCCGGCGTGGGCAACGCCCGGGACGCCGCCACCAGGACGGCCTGGCTTGCGAGCACCACGACAACAAGCAGAGTCGCTACCTTACGCATCATCGTCATTCCCCCTGCGCGGTACCCTATCGTCGAGCGGCCTCAACTGCAAGCCGGTTTGTCGGCTTCCCTGCATTTCGACCCCGAAAACACGGGTATGATGGCGGGGCCAAATTGGGGAGATCGTCCATGTCATCACCTGCTCATCGAAGGCTTGTGCCCGCGCTTGTTGTCCTGTTTTGTGGATGTGTTGCTGTCGCGCCGGGGATGGCGCAGCCGGCCGGGCCAGCGGCGCAGCGGCAGATCACGGCCGCCGACTACGCGCGCGCCGAGAAGTTCCTCGGACCCTCCGTCAACCCACTCGTGATAGGGGGAACCGTCGCGGCCACATGGCTGCCCGCCGAGCGGTTCTGGTACCGGAGCACCACGGCAACCGGATTCGAGTACGTGCTGGTGGATCCGGCGAACCGGACGCGGACGCCGTTGTTTGACCATGCAAAGGTGGCTGCGGCACTGTCGACCGCGGCCGGCGGCAAGTACGACCCGCAGCGTCTGGCGTTGGACTCGCTTGAACTCTCAGAGGATGGCAAGACCATCTCGTTCAACGTGGATGCGCGCCGCTGGTCGTGCGACGTGATGGGCACGGCCTGCAGCGCGACGGGAGCCGCCACGACAGGACGGGGGGTTGGTGGTGGAGGAAGAGGTGCAGGTGGTCGCGGAGGCCGCGGCGGCACGGGCAGCGCAGCCAACAACGCAGTGGCATCGCCGGACGGGAAGCGGGCAGTCTTCATCCGCGATTGGAACCTGTGGGTGCGCGACGTGGCGACCGGCCAGGAGCGCCAGCTCACCACCGACGGCGTGAAGTACTTCGGCTACGCCACCGACAACGCCGGCTGGAGCAGCAGCGATCGCGCGGTCGTGCTGTGGTCTCCCGACTCGACGAAGGTCGCCACCTTCCAGCAGGACGAGCGCGAGGTCGGTGAGATGTACCTCGTCAACACGCCCACCAATCCGGTCGGTCACCCGACGCTGCGCGTCTCGAAGTTCCCGCTGCCCGGCGATCCCGTGATGGCCATGATCCACCGGGTGATCATCGACGTGGACTCGGGAAAGGTTACGCGCTTCCAGATGCCGCCCGACTATCATCGCGCCACCCTCGGCGACGACCTCTCGCTGCGCGACATGCAGTGGAGCCCGGACGCCTCGCAACTGGCCTTCGCGTCGGTGTCACGCGATCACAAGCAGGCGGTCGTGCGTGTGGCCGATGTCGCAACCGGCGCGGTGCGCACGGTGTTCGACGAGACGGTCAAGACGCAGCACGAGGCACGGGCGGGATGGCACGTGCTCTGGGCCAGCAGGGAAGTGATCTGGTATTCCGAGCGTGACAACTGGGGACACCTTTATCTCTACGACCTGACGACAGGCGCGCTGAAGCACCAGATCACGCGGGGCGAAGGCCCCGTGATGCAACTGCTCAGGATCGACGAGAAGGCCAGAATCGTCTGGTTCGTCGCGCAAGGACGCGACAAAGGGGAGGACCCGTACTTCAGGCATGTGTACCGCATCGGTCTGGACGGGACCAATGACACCGCGCTCACTCCGGACTCTGGAGACCATTCCGTCCAGCTGTCGCCATCGGGCCGCTACTTGATCGATACAATGTCGACGCCCGAACGCGAACCGGCGGTGACACTGCGCGATGGCGACGGCAAGCCCGTCATGCCGGTCGAGAAAGCGGATATCTCCAGACTGCTCGCCACCGGCTGGAAGCCGCCGATCCCCATCACGATGACCGCGCACGACGGCAAGACCGACATCTACGGCCTGATGTTCCGCCCGACCAATTTCGATCCCACGAAGAAGTACCCGATCGTCAACAACGTCTATCCCGGGCCGCAGACCGGCAGCACGGGCAGTCGCGCCTTTGCCGCCGCCAGAGGCGACCGGCAGGCCCTCGCCGAACTCGGCTTCATTGTCGTCACCATTGATGGAATGGGCACGCCGGGCCGATCCAAGGCGTTTCAGGATGCGTATTACGGCGCGATGGGGCGCGACAACACGATTCCGGACCAGATTGCCGGCATGACGCAGCTCGCGCAGAAGTACCCGTGGATCGATCTCGACCGGGCCGGGATCTGGGGGCATTCCGGCGGCGGATTCGCCACGACCACGGCGATGTTCCGGTTCCCGGACTTCTTCAAAGTGGGCATCGCGGAGTCGGGCAATCACGACCAGCGGTTGAACGAAGACGACTGGGGCGAGCGCTATCAGGGGCTCGTCGTGCACAACCCAGACGGCACCGACAACTACGACGCCGAGGCGAACCAGAACTTCGCGAAAAGCCTCAAGGGGCACCTGCTGCTGGCGCACGGCACGATGGATACCAACGTGCCGCCGTACCAGACGATGCTCATCGCAGATGCGCTCATCAAGGCGAACAAGGACTTCGATCTGCTGATGCTGCCAAACCAGAACCACGGGTACGGCAGTGCGTCGGCATACATGATGCGACGCCGGTGGGATTACTTCGTCAGGTGGCTTCACGGCACCGAGCCGCCAAAGGAATACCAGATGCAGGGGCAGGCACAAGCGCAGGCGCCGCCATCACCACAGACGCCGCCGCAACCTGCCGCACCGACGCGATCCGACATCCTCCGGGGCGAATATGGGCCGTATCGCGCCAACAACGACCTGCTGTCGTACAACCTGGACGTGCGCGTCGATCCAGAGAAGAAATTCATCAGCGGGAAGAACACGATCCGGTTCCGGATGCTCCGCGACGATACCCGCATCCAGCTCGATCTGTTCGCGAACCTGAACGTCGACAAGATTCTGCTCGGCAACGTTGAGCTCAAGTACCAGCGCGAGTTGAACGCGGTGTTCGTGGACTTCCCGGAGACGCTCAGGAAGAACCGTGTGTACGCGGTCGAGTTCTACTATTCCGGTTCGCCAGTCGAGACCGGGCGATTCGGCGGCTTCACGTTCCGGAAGGACCCGGCGGGCCGTCATTGGATCACCACCTCGTGCCAGGGCCCTGGCGCGAGCGTCTGGTGGCCCAACAAGGATCAGCAGCGCGACGAAGTGGAGAACATGCGCCTGAGCGTGTCGGTGCCGACCGATCTGGTCGACGCGTCCAACGGGCAGTTGCTGGGCAAGACCGACCTGGGAGATGGCTACACGCGCTACGACTGGCAGATTCATTACCCGATCAACAGCTACAGCGTGTCGCTCAACATCGGCGCCTACGTGCACTTCAGTGACACGCTCGGCGGGCTTCCGCTCGATTTCTACGCGCTGCCCGAGGATCTGGACAAGGCGAAGCGCCAGTTCGCGCAGGCGAAGGGAATGCTGGAGGCCTTCCAGAAGTACTTCGGCCCCTATCCGTTCCCCAAGGACGGTTACAAGCTGATCCAGGTGCCCTACTCAGGGATGGAGCATCAGAGCGCCGTCACCTACGGCAACCGTTTCGCCAATGGATATCTCGAGCGCGACTGGACGGGCGTCGGCATCAGCACGAGATTCGACTTCATCATCATCCACGAGAGCGCGCACGAGTGGTTTGGCAACAGCATCACGGCAGCCGACGTGTGCGACGAATGGATCCATGAGGGGTGGGCGACGTACCTCGAAGGCGTGTACGTAGAGCACATGTTCGGCAAGGCGGACGCCTTGAAGTACGTGAATGGCTACAAGACGAAGGTCAAAAACCGCGAGCCGATCATCACGGCGTGCGGCATCAACAGGACGCCGTCGCAGGACATGTATTTCAAGGGCGCGCTCTTCATCAACACGCTCCGCAGCATCGTTAATGACGATGGGCGATGGTGGAAGCTGATGCGCGAGTTCTACGGACGCTTCAAGTACCAGAACATCACTACCGGTGACGTGGTGGCGTTCTTCAACAAGAACACCGGCAGGGACCTGACGCCGATCTTCGACCAGTACCTCCGGCGCACCGATCTGCCGACACTGGAGTTGCAATTTGAGGAGAGCGCTGGCAAGGTGTCGTATCGGTGGAAAGTCGACGAGAAGGCGTTCGCGATGCCGGTGAAAGTCGGCAGGAAGGACGCGTGGCAGCTCATCGAGCCCACCACGGAGTGGAAGACCATCGCCCTGGGGATGAAGATAGTGGAGTTCGACGTGGCGACCGATCTGTATTACATCAATGTCTCCAGGAAGTGATGGCCGCGCCGGACGGCATGGTGTGATGGACATCGACACATCAGGGTGGACGAAGGAAGGCACCTTCACGGCAACGCTGATCGAGGCCCTCAAGGCGATAGACGCCGTCGCCTCCCTCAGGGTCGAGGACGCGCCGTCGAGCCGCGCGGACGCCGGCTACGCGTTCATCAGCAACGAAGTGTTCGTGAGGTTCCAGACCCACAACCGATGGGAGACCGTGCGGCGGTTCGGGATCCCGTGGCGGCGGATCGTTCAGGCCGACCGGATGACGCTCGAGGAGCTTGGAAGGGCCCTGGGAGCAATCGAGAACGTAGGTCAGCCGGACTTCGGGGATGCCGGTATGCTTCAGTACCTGAGAGCCGAACGAATCGTGCCGCCGTACCAGACCAAGGGCATCAAGGTCGTCGAAATGGTGCGCATCTACCTGGCGGGCGCACAATCGAGGCAGTGATAATCCCCACTCCCCGGTTCGGGATCAGGGGTTAGGGGTTAGCGATTAGGGGTTAGCTTCCGGACTGAACCAATCCCTAATCCCTAATCCCGAATCCCTAATGTTGGCACCACGTTCGGCCGACAACCGGGGGGAGTAGGCCCTATTGGCCGGGAACGACACGTGTCGCTTATCGAATCTCTGATCGCGGCAGTCCTCAGGACGAACGGAAACGGGCTCGTCATGCACGTCGGCGAGCGGCCGTTCGTGTTGTCGCCGTCGGGTCCCTCGAATCTCTCCGAGCGCCCGCTGAGCGTCGAGGCCATGGGCAACGTCCTGACCGACCTCTTGTCGGTGGAGGACCAGCGCGCACTGAATGAGGTCGGGGCGGTCGAGAAGGAACTGACGATTCCCGAAGCGCCCGGCGACCGGTTCATGCTGGTGGCCGCTCGTGGCGGCGATGACATCTGGATTGAGCTGCGCCGTCAGCGGGGCAGCACCCAGCCTCGACGCGATCAACCCGCGGCCTCGGCCTCGGCCGCCGCCGCTCCGCCGTTGCCGCCGGCGCAGCCAGAGGCACAGGCCGAGACGATCCCAACGCCCCGGCCTCGGATGGCACCCACGCATTCCCCGCTTGAGCCTCCGCAGTCAACCTCGGCTCCGCGCGAGCCGGAAGCGGTTCTTTCGGATCCCGTTGCGGGCAGGCGGCGCGTGACATCGACGCGCGATCCGCAGCCCGGCGTGGTGCTGCCGCTTGCGCGCAGTCCGATTCGGACCGACTCTTCGCGTCTGACGCCAACGCCATCGCCAAAGTACCTGGGTATTGGCCGGCTGCTGCGCACCGCCGCCGCCCGGGGCGCCTCGTCGCTCTACCTGATGGCCGAGGCAAGACCCAAGATTCGGATCGATGACGAGATCTTGCCGCTTGAAACCGAGCCGCCGCTTGGCACGGCCGAAGTGGAATCGCTCATTCTCGAGCTGGCGCCGGGCGCCAACCGCGAGGCCCTCGTCGGCGGGACCAACGCCGAGTGGGTCTGCGAGCTCCCGGATGTAGGGCGCGTGCGGTGCCTGAGCTTCCGCGATCAGCACGGTCCGGGCGCGGTGTTCCGCTTGATTCCGACGCGCCTGATCTCGGCCGATCAGTTGGGCCTCTCCCGCGACATCCAGGCGTTGTGCGCGGAAGGCGACGGCTTGATCCTGGTGGCGGGCCCGCGCCTGAGCGGCAAGTCGACGCTCACCTCCGCGCTGGTCGACCTGATCAACCGGACGCGGACCGACTACCTCATCAGCCTCGAGAGTGAAATCAAGTTCCTCCACGAGAACCGGAAGGCCATCGTCAGCCAGCGCGAAGTGCGCAGCGATCCCGACGTCATGCTGGCGCACGCACGCGCCGCACTGCGCGAGAATCCGGATGTGCTCGTGATCGACGACCTGAAGACGCCGGAACTGGTAGCGCTTGCGCTCGACGCCGCCGATTCGGGCCACCTCGTCATTGCGACGATGACCGCACCCACGACAAGTGCGGCACTGGCGCGGCTGATCGAGTCGGCACCCTTCGATCGACAGGCGCAGGTGGCGCTGGCGCTCTCGGAATCCCTGCGCGGTGCGATCGCGCAGGTGCTGCTTCGCAAGTCCGGTGGCGGCCGCGTGGCGGCCCGCGAAGTGCTCTTCAACTCCTCGTCGATGGCTGCGCTCATTGCCGAGGGCAAGGTGTCGCAGTTGCCGCTCGCGATTGATTCGGGCCGGAAATACGGCATGGTGCCGATGAACGACGCGTTGCTGGCGTTTGTCCAGAGCGGCGCCGTGGACGCGCGCGAGGCCTACCGGAAGGCCCATGACCGCGTCGCGTTTGTCGAGCAGTTGCGCCGCGAGGGAATCGACACGTCGTTTGTGGAACGTCTCGCCTGATTGGCTCTATCGCTCAATCACGTCCGCCATCAGTTCCAGCAGGAATTCCAGCACGTGTTCGTCGGTCGTCGCCTCGATCGCCACGCCCTCGGCGACGAGGCGGTCGTCGGTCGTGACCCGGCTGCCGCGCTCGCGGCTCACTTCGGCGACCACGGCGGGAGTTGGCAGGGACGTGTCGAGGCGGAGATCGATAAACGTCCGGTTCGATCGTTCCGACACCAGGCGCACGGTGTCTCCAGGCGTGATCACCTTGTACGGGTAGTTCTCGGCTGTCAGCGTCTGGGCAAACGTCGTGAAGACCGGCACGGCGACTCCCGACAGGAAGGTGGCGTAGACCCGCTCGGCGGCGGCGACCCGCTCGCGCCGCGCGCCGGCAGCCCGTTTCAGGTCGGTGAGGCGCAACTGGACACGGCGGCGAATCTGCGCAACTTCGAGCGACATGGGATCATCTCCTGATGGTGTGACCTGATAGTGGCGGCGCGATCTCAATAACCGCGTCGCGGCCAAGGCGCGCAATATCGGCCGGCAGCATTCCCAGATCGTGTTCCAGGACGCTCACGGTGTGTTCGCCCAGACGGGGCGGCGGTGCCGACACGCGGCCCGGGGTGGCCGAGAGTTTGATGGGCAGGCCGAGCAGGTCGATCGGCCCGGCCGACGGGTGCTCCACGTGCTCAATCATCTCACGGGCCAGCAGTTGGGGGTCCGTCATCACTTCATCAAGCGTTTTGACTGCGGCACACGGCACGCCGGCCGGCACCAGTCGGTCGATCCACGACTGGCGGCTGCCCTGGCCAAGCACACGGGCAATCCGAGGTTGCAATAGGTCGTAGTGCTCGACACGCGCCGCATTGGTGGCAAAGACCGGATCAGTTACGAAATCGTCCAATCCGACCACCGCGCAGAACGTCTTCCATTGTTCGTCGTTTCCCACCGCCAGCACCAGCGTCCCATCGGCGGCCGCGAAGGTGTCGTACGGCGCGATGCTCGGATGGCGATTGCCCGTTCGAACCGGCGCGGTTCCCGTCCGGAAGTAGATACCGGCCTGGTAGGTGAGTAGCGCGGCCACCGAATCGAGCAAGCTCACGTCCACCAGTTGTCCCTCGCCTGTTCGCGCACGCGCGAGCATGGCCAGCGTGATGCCTTGCGCGGCGAACAACCCGGCGGCGATATCGGCGATGGCCACTCCGAGGCGGTACGGATCGCCACCCTCAGGGCCAGTGAGGCTCATCAGGCCGCCTTCCGCCTGCGCGACGGCGTCGTAGCCGGGCCGATCGCGTTGCGGACCAGTCAGGCCGTACCCGGTGATGCTGCAGTAGATGAGGCGGGGATGACGTGCGGCGAGGTCCCTGTAACCAAGCCCGATCGCGTCGAGCGTGCCCGGCTGAAAGTTCTCGACCAGCACATCCGCACGCGCCAGAAGCTGGTCGAGAATGCGGCGGCCTTCCGGGCGCTTGAAGTCAACCGCGACACTCTCCTTATTGCGATTGATGGTAAGGAAGTACGAGCTTTCGCCACCGACAAATGGCGGCCCCCACGCGCGGGTGTCGTCGCCGCGGCCAGGGCGCTCGATCTTGATGACGCGCGCGCCCATGTCGGCCAGCATCATGGTGCAGTACGGGCCGGACAGGACCCGCGTCAGATCGAGAACGGTGGTGCCGTCGAGGGGACGCATCGGAAGAAGAATACAGGAGAACGTAGTCGGTAGACGGTAGGCAAGAGACAGAAGCAAGAAGCAAGAAGCAAGAAGTTCTGCTGGTTGTGCGTGCACCAACGCCGCGTGCCGGCGCGCCAATCGTCTCGTGCCATAATGTCGCCGCGGCGCGCGGCTCATTCGGAGGCGTTGGGCCGAGCAGATCGAACTGGAAGATGCGGCGGGATTCAGATGGTTTGGGGCCTTCTGCGATAGACTGATGCGGGCGCCTGTTTCTGAGTAGGAGACTGCCATGGCTCTCCCGTCTCTGTTCGTCGGCCTCCTCGTCTTGGCTGGCGGTTCGTGGCAGCAGGCGCAGCCTGCCGTCGCACCGATCCCCGGCAATCTCCGCTGGGTACGTGGCATCGCGACCGCCGTGTCGCCCGGCTCCCTGACGCTGAAGCTGCGAGAGAACACCCTCACGCTGACAATCGATCCGACGACCGAGGTGATCCGGGCCTCTCCCGCGGACCGCGCGACTCGCGCGCCCGTTGACCCGCTCACCGTCGGATCCCTGATTGAAGCCCACTACACCGACCTCAAGGCGATTCGTCGCGCGGTGCTGATCGTCGATGGCGTGTCGGGCGGCTCCGCCGCATCATCGAAACGGCCGGGACGAAGCTATCGAGGCCTTGTCAAAGAGACAAAGCGCGGGACGCTGTCGATGCGGGTCGAAACCCGGACGCGCAGTGTGAAGCTGGACTCCCGCACGAAGCTGACCGACACCGATGGGCGCCCGCTCGCGATCGGGTGGAAGGCGATCGCCAGCCAGTTGTGGACCGGCGAGGAAGTGCTCGTCACGTACGATGAACAGTCGGACGACATGCAGGTCAACGACATGACCATCTTTTCGACTTCCCAGAGAGCCCTCGAGATCCGCAAGCTGCGCCATGTGACTCCAGTCTCGGGACCGCCTGCCGCGGGCTTCGCGGGGTCGTTGCGGTGAGCGTCCCGGGGTCCTGTCGGCCCCGCTGATCACCCTCGGCTGCACGCCAGGCGTCGGCGCGCTGCAGGTCCGGCCGCTGACGCGCGATCTCTATCTGCCTAAGGAGTGGCTGGCCGAACTGGCGCCAGCGAACACGGTCGCCCGCCCCGTCATGCCTGTGCGGACCCTCGCGCAATGGTGATCAGGTCGGTCAGCAGCGCGTACGCGGTCTGAGTCAGGCCGCCATCGAGTTGGTGGATGCCGACATCGCCCAGCACATCCGTTTGAAGGACGAGCAGATTCTGCATGCCTGTCAATTGCGCGAGTGGGTCGCCAGCGTCCAGTTCAATGGGGGCCACTCGCCCAACCGGGTGTCCGTCGCGCCGTTCAGCCGTGGCGACCAGACGCAACCGCTTGCCCCGACCGATCGCCTCCAGCACGTGGTCCATTGTGATCCCGCCAATGCCCGTCCGATCGATCGCGTGCGGCGTCACCGAGCCGTGCATCAGCACGTTGATGAGCGCGGCAGTCTTGGCTGCCGCGTCCCAGCCATCGACGTCGAACGACGGATCGGCCTCGGCGATGCCCGCCTGCTGCATCTCCGCCAGCGCGTCCTGATAGCTCCTGCCCGCTTCCATCGCGGTGAGGATGAAGTTGGTCGTGCTGTTGATGACGCCCCGGAACCCTTCGATGTCCGCGGCCGGCAGCGTTTCGCGAACAAGATTGAAGATGGGTATGCCGTCCATCACGGCGCCTTCAAACAGGAACCGGCGACGCGCGAGCGCGGCAGCCGCATCGAGTTCGCGGTAGGCGAACGCCACGGGTCCCTTGTTGGTCGTGACGACGTGGGCGCCGCCGCGCAGAGCGGTGGCCACATGATCGGTTGCCGGCTGCCCGGCCTTGATGTCGAGCAGCGTCGTCTCGACTACGACGAGCTGTTGCACCTGCCGGCGACGCGTTTCGGCCGTTGCGTGCTTGATGAGTGCCAGGCCCGTCGCGTCAGGCCCGAGTGCGCTGACGGCGTCCGGCTGTGTCAGTTGGCCAAGAAACAGACCGGCGTCCGCCAACTTGAGTGCCTTCTCGAGGTCGAGGCCGCGCGCGTCGAACACCGTGCCGTGGCGGCGCGTACTGATGCCGATCACGCGCCAGCTCATCTCGTAATCGCCGCGCAGCCGGACGTGCTTCTCCTGCAGCAGGCGCGCGAAACGTCGGCCGACATGGCCGAATCCGACGAGCACGAGATCGAGATAAACCACCGTCTCCTCGTCACCGGGTCGTGTCGGTCGGTAACCCGCGAAGCAGGTCGGCTAGCCGATCGAGCCCGTCGCGCAGGTACCTGACTTCGCTGCCGAAGCCAATCCGGAGGTAGCCGTCCATGCCGAAATGATCGCCCGGCACGATCAGTACGCTCTTTTCCTCGCGCAGCCGATCGACCAGGTCCACGGAGTTGATCGCGTCGCGATACTTCACATACACAATCGCACCCGCCTCGGGTAGGGCATACGTGAACCTGTCGCGATGCGCATCGAGCCAGTCGGTCATCACCGGCAGGTTGGCCGTCAGGATGCGCCGCGTGCGCTGCAGGATGCGCGCGCGCACGGCCGGCTGCAGCGCGTGCCGCGCCAGCCGATCGCTGAGCGCACCGGGCCCGATGGTCGTGTAGTCGTGATGCGCCCATGTCGCGGCGACCAGGGGCGGTGCGCTGACGATCCAGCCGATGCGCAGCCCGGGTAGACCGTAGGCTTTTGACAGGCCGCTCGTGACGATGACGCGATCGTAGCGGCCCCACACCGAGGCCGTCTCGACGCCGTCGAACTCGGCGCCCCGGTAGATTTCGTCGGCCAGGACCCAGGCGCCGTACTTCGCGGCAATCTGACAGATGCCGTCGAGATCCGCCGCGCCGATCCGGGCGCCGGTCGGGTTGTTCGGGTTGCAGATCACAATCATCCGCGTCCGGGGCGTGACCAGCGTGCGCAGATGATCAAGATCGACCACCCAGCGTCGGCCGTCCACCGTCATGCGCAGCGGCCATGGCCGCATTTCGCCGCCAAACCCCTCAACCAGCCCAAGTGTCTGGCCGTAGTTCGGCACCATCATCACCACGTGGTCGCCCGGTTCGATCAGGTGCCACATCGTGACGAAGTTGGCTTCGGAACCGCCGTTGGTCACCTCGACATGGTCGGCGGTCGCGCCCGGATAGAGCGCGGCAATCCGCTCGCGCAATTCGATGGTGCCGTTCGACTGCGTGTAGAGGAGTTCCTGGGCGAGCAGTGCCGCGCGATCGGCGGGATCGTCAATCAGTTCCTCCACCCGCATCGGGTGGACACCACTTTCCGACAGGTTGTAGTCCACCAGGTTCTCATAGGTGGACTGCATCCGTTCCATCGCGAAACGGGGAATACGCATGACGGCCTCCTGAAGCGACCTAGAGCAAGGGGGGATGAAGCGATTCAGTGTACCTGACAGGAGCAAGAAGTAAGAAGCAAGAAGAGGCTATACTTTTCGGCGCGAATGACAGATCTCCTTCCGGAACTGGTGCGGATACCATCGGGTCCCTTTCTCATGGGATCCGACGAGGGCGACGCCCACGAACGGCCCGCCCATGTCATCACGCTCGACGAGTTCCTGATTGGCGCGTGTTCGGTGACCAACGCCGAGTACGCCCGGTTCGTCCGTGCGACCGCGCGCCGTTCCCCAGGCGTCTGGGAACTGCCCGCGATCTCGCAGTTCGCACCCGGCGACAGCTTTCGCGAGTTGGCCGCGCCGTACTGCTGGAACGGAACCGAGCCGCCGGCTGGCAAGATGGATCACCCGGTCGTGCTCGTGACCTACGAGGATGCCAGCGAGTACTGCCGATGGCTCAAGCACGAAACGGGTTGGCCGTTCAGGCTCCCGACGGAGGCCGAGTCGGA
This sequence comes from Acidobacteriota bacterium, assembly GCA_026393675.1. Classification (NCBI taxonomy): domain Bacteria; kingdom Pseudomonadati; phylum Acidobacteriota; species Acidobacteriota bacterium. The sequence goes on from JAPKZQ010000015.1 coordinate 120,352, forward strand.
GAAGGCGGCACGCGGGGGACTCGAGGGGCATCGGTATCCGTGGGGCGACCGCCTCGATCGGTCCAACGCCGCGTTCCTCGCTGATCTGTCGCTCAAAGCCAGGGTGGGCACACGTGCGGCGAAATCGTTTTCGCCGAACGGGTACGGCGTGTTCGATGCGGCTGGCAATGTGTGGACGTGGGTGGCCGACTGGTACCGCGCCGACTACTACACCGTCAGCGATCCCCGGAATCCGCGTGGCCCAGCCTCCGGTTCGCTGCGATTGCTTCGGGGCGGCGCGTGGACCAATGCCGATGAGCGGTACTTGCGGTGCGCGTGCCGGCATGCCGTTCCGCCCGACACATATGGCTACAGCATCGGGTTCAGGGTCGCCTGCGCGGCCCAGGCGTGATGTGGAAGTGATGCGTGCTTCGATCAATTCCCAACTCGGCGCACAATAGAGATATGCGTCCGCTTCCTGAACTGAGTCGACACGAGATCGCCAGGTACGGCCGTCAATTGATCCTCCCCGAGGTCGGTGTCGACGGCCAACGGCGGCTCAAGGCCGGCCGGGTGCTGATTGTTGGTGCCGGCGGCCTCGGGTCGCCGGTCGCGCTGTATCTGGCGGCTGCTGGAGTCGGCACGCTCGGCCTGGTCGATTTCGATGCCGTCGAGCTCAGCAACCTGCATCGGCAGATTCTGCACGGCACCCCCGATGTTGGGCGCTCGAAGCTCGCGTCGGCGAGCGACCGGATCACGGCCATCAATCCGGAGGTCGAGGTTCGACTGCACGAAGGCGCGCTCACGTCGAAAAACGCATTCGACGTCGTTCGCGACTACGACGTTATTGTCGATGGCACCGACAACTTCCAGACGCGGTACCTGGTCAACGACGCGTGCGTGCTCACCGGGAAACCCAACGCCTACGGCGCGATCTTCCGGTTCGAAGGGCAGGCCTCCGTGTTCGCCGCCAAAGATGGCCCATGCTATCGGTGCCTGTATCCTGAACCGCCGCCGCCAGGCCTCGTGCCTTCGTGCGCCGAAGCCGGCGTCTTCGGCGTGTTGCCGGGACTCATCGGGACGATCCAGGCCACCGAGGCGATCAAGCTGCTTATCGGGATAGGCGAACCGCTCATCGGCCGGTTGCTGGTCTACGACGCGCTGCGCCTGCGATTCCAGGAACTGACCTTGCGAAAGGACCCCGACTGTCCGGTGTGCGGCACGCACCCGACGATTCGTGAGCTCATCGACTACGAGGCGTTCTGCGGGTTCAAGCCAGCTGCAGTCGGGCCAGATCCATCGCCCGCCCGCCCCGGTGATGTCGAGTTCAACATCAGCCCGGCCGATCTCAAAGCACGCATGGACCGGGGCGATGTGCCGTTTCTGCTCGATGTGCGCGAGCCGCAGGAGTACCAGATTGCCCGGCTCCCGGGCGGTGTCCTCGTTCCGCCCGGAGACCTGGTGGCGCGGCAGGGCGAGCTCGATCCCGACGTCGAGATCATCGTGTATTGCCACCACGGCGTTCGGAGCGCCAACGCCACCGCGTATCTCAGGAGCGCGGGCTTCCCGCTGACCCGTAATCTGGTCGGCGGGGTCGACGCCTGGAGCCTCGAGATCGACCCGACAGTGCCGCGGTACTGAACCACTTCTTTCAACCTCATCTTGCCGAATGAAACAGGTTTGCGTCACCCCGGCGAAAGCCGGGGCCCCCAACGCGGCAACCGCGTTGGGGTGGCAGCCGGGGTCCCCAACGCGGCAGCCGCGTTGGGGTGGCAGCCGGGGTCCAGAGAGGCACACGGCTGGATTCCGGCGTACGCCGGAATGACGAGTCACTCTTGGATATAGGCCTTGACTGGTCGGATATGCCGTTCTAATATAGGACTGTCGAGGTCGTATTTGGGCCATTGCCATGTTGAGACTGTCAAAGAAAGCGGATTACGCGCTGATCGCCATCACGCACCTGACGCTCAAGTCGGGCTCGTCGAGCGCCCGGGAGATCGCGGAACAGTTCGATATTCCCATCGAGCTGATGGCGAAAGTGCTGCAGCGGCTGACCCGCCGCGGCCTGCTGACGTCTCAGCAGGGCACGCGCGGAGGCTACCAGTTGGCCCGGGCGGCCTCCGGCATCTCGATCGCCGATGTCATCCAGGCCATCGACGGCCCGGTCGCGGTGACGGCCTGTTCGGCGCACGCCGATCGGTGCGGCCAGTTTGCCAAGTGCAACGTGCGGGACCCGCTGTGGAAGATCCGCGAAATCATCGTGTCGGCGTTGAAGGCGACGACCGTGTCGGAACTGGCGAAGGACGTCATTGTCCCGGAGGTCGTGGCACCGCCGGCACGGATGTTCGTTCAGGCCAGTCGTTCGTAAGGTGGACCTGCGTATGCTGAAGTTCCCGATCTATTTTGATAATCATGCGACCACGCCGGTCGACCCGCGCGTGCTGGACATGATGCTGCCATATTTCAGCGAGCACTTCGGCAACGCGGCCAGCCGCAACCACAAGTACGGCTGGGAGGCCGAAGAGGCCGTCGAGATTGCGCGCAAGCAGATTGCCGATCTGATTGGTGCGAGCGCCAAGGAAATCGTGTTCACCAGTGGCGCCACCGAATCGGACAACCTCGCCATCCGGGGCGCGGCGTACATGTACCGCGAGAAGGGCGACCACATCATCACGGCGGTCACCGAGCACAAGGCGGTCATCGACACCTGCAAGCGACTTGAGAAAGAGGGCTTCCGGATGACGTACCTGCCGGTCCGGAAAGACGGCCTCATCGACCTCGACCGTCTGCGCGAGGCCATCACCGACAAGACGACGCTCATCTCGATCATGACCGCCAACAACGAGATTGGCGTGCTGCAGCCGATTGCCGAGATTGGTGCGATCGCGAAAGAGCGCGGTGTGCTGTTCCACACCGACGCCGTGCAGGCGGTCGGCAAGGTGCCCTTCGACGTCAATGCGGCGAATGTCCACATGGCGTCGATCAGTGCGCACAAGATGTACGGGCCGAAGGGCGTGGGCGCGCTCTACGTGCGGCGGCGAAACCCGCGCGTCCTGCTGACGCCCATCATCGAGGGCGGCGGCCATGAACGCGGCATGCGGTCAGGGACGTTGAATGTGCCCGGCATCGTGGGCTTTGGCAAGGCGGCTGAACTGTGCCGACTCGAGATGGCGGCCGATGCGGCGCACACGCGGGCGCTACGCGACCGGCTCAACCAGAAGCTCCACCAGAACCTCGACGAGTTGTACATCAACGGCTCGATGGAGCACCGGCTGCCGGGCAGCCTGAACATCAGCTTCGCCTACGTGGAAGGCGAATCGCTGCTGATGGGCATCAATGACGTGGCGGTGTCGTCGGGATCGGCCTGCACGTCGGCCAGCCTCGAGCCGTCCTACGTGCTCAAGGCGCTCGGCACGGGCGACGAACTGGCGCACTCGTCAATCCGGTTCGGGATTGGCCGGTTCAATACCGAGGAAGAAGTCGATTACGTGGCCGACAAGCTCGTGGGCGTCGTCAGGAAACTGCGAGAGATGTCGCCGTTGTACGAAATGGCCAAAGAAGGTGTCGACCTGTCGAAGATGCAGTGGCAGGCGCATTAGGAAGGCGTTAGGCGTTAGGCGAGAGGCGAGAGGCGTTAGGGGTCGGACAGCAACAGTGTTTCAGCGTTCTTCCCTCGCGCCTACCGCCTCGCGCCACGCGCCTGAGGGAGTCGCAGACATGGCGTATTCAGACAAGGTCGTCGATCACTTCAATCATCCGCGCAATGTAGGATCAATGCCCAAAGACGATCCCAGCGTGGGCACGGGGCTGGTCGGCGCGCCTGAATGTGGCGACGTCATGAAGCTGCAGGTGCGGGTGAATCCGTCGACCGGCGTGATCGACGAAGCGAAATTCAAGACGTTCGGCTGCGGGTCGGCCATTGCCAGCTCCAGCCTGGCCACCGAGTGGCTCAAGGGCAAGACGGTTGACGAGGCGCTGTCGATCAAGAATACCGACATCGTTGCCGAGCTGGCGTTGCCGCCCGTCAAGGTGCATTGCTCGGTGCTGGCGGAGGACGCCATCAAGGCGGCCATCGCCGATTTCAAGAAGAAGCAAGAGGCAGGGCTGTAGACATGGCGACTCAACTTGCTATTCAAATCTCGGATGCCGCGGCCCGGCACATCCAGAAGCTGATGGCCAAGCAGGGCATCACCGAGGGTGGTTTGCGCGTGGGCATCAAGGGCGGCGGCTGTTCGGGTCTGAGCTATACGTTCAATTGGGAGAAGGAAGCCCGCACCGGCGACGAAGTGTTCGATGGGCCTGGGGCGGCGAAGGTCTTTGTGGACAAGAAGAGCCTCATCTACCTCGCCGGCACCACACTCGACTACGACTCGGCGCTGATGGGCAAGGGGCTGCACTTCATCAATCCCAACGCGAAGAGCAAATGCGGTTGCGGCAGTTCCTTCACCGTCTAGTCTGGTATGCAGCCCGACACATCAGCGGTGACGATTCAGCCCTGCAAACACTGCGGCACGCAGGCGCCGGTCGACGTGCATTTCTGCCCGCGCTGCGACAGGATCCTCACGCTCGGCCGCCACGGCGACTACTTCACGTTTTTCGGCTTGCCGCGACGGCTGCACGTGGACGTGCACGATCTGGAGCAACGCTTTCGCGCGCTCAGCCGGCAGTTCCATCCGGACTACTTCTACAACTCCAGTTCAACGGAGCGACTGGCCAGCCTGGAACGATCGTCGTATCTCAACGACGGGTTCCGCACGCTGCGCGAGCCGGTCGATCGGCTCGAGTACCTGCTGAAGCTGGAAGGCTTCGCGCCCAAGGAAGCGCACGAGGCCACGTCGCAGGTGCCGCCGGAACTGCTCGAGGAAGTCTTCGAGCTCAACGAGCAGCTCGAGGCAATCCAGCAGATGCGCGCCGACGGGGCAGCCGAGGCCGAGGTGGCCGCGAAGCTCGAAGCGGCGAGGCTGCCGATCCAGGCTAACCTCGATGCGCACGAGCGCCAATTGAACACGTTGATGGCGCAGCACGACGCGCAGTGGGAGCGCGGCGATGTCGCAGGCCGCAGGGTGACACTGGAAACATTGCGCGCCTTGCTCGTCGAACGCACGTATCTGACCAATCTGCTCGCGACGGTCCGGCGGGAACTGGGCGGCGACCAGGCGGCGCGCGTATGAGCAAGGTCGTCGGCATCGATCTCGGCACCACTAACAGCCTCGTGGCAATCGTGCGCGAAGGCGCGCCGGTCGTGCTGGCCGACGAGTCCGGCGACACGCTGCTGCCCTCAATCGTGTCGGCCGGCGACCACGATACCGTCTACGTCGGCCGCGAGGCGCAGCGGCGGCTGCTCACCGATCCGACGCGCACGGTCTACTCGGTGAAGCGCTTTATGGGCCGCGGCATCGAAGACGTGGCCGGCGAGTCGCGCTGGTTCCCCTTCAAGGTCAGCGGCCAGACCGGGGGCGTCGTCCACATCCACCTGGGCGAGCGCGAACTGACGCCGCCAGAGGTCTCCGGCTTTATTCTGCGAGAGCTCAAGCGGCGCGCCGAAACCGTGTTCGCCCGCGAGGGTGATTTCGATCCCGAGGTGGACCGCGCGGTCATCACGGTGCCGGCGTATTTCAACGACGCTCAGCGGACGGCCACGCGCGACGCAAGTCGGTTCGCGGGCCTTGACGTCCTGCGTATCATCAACGAGCCGACGGCGGCCTGTCTCGCCTACGGTCTCGACAAGCGCCACCAGGGCGTCATCGCCGTCTATGATCTCGGTGGCGGCACGTTCGACATCTCGATTCTCAAGGTTGAGGACGGCGTGTTCCAGGTGCTCTCGACCAATGGTGACACGCACCTCGGCGGCGACGACATCGACCGCCTGCTGGTCGAGCAGATCGTGGCTGAGCTCGGCCTGGATCCGGCGACGCGGGCCGACGCCGTGCAGGCCATCCGTAAGGCCGTCATTCAGGCGAAGTGGGATCTGTCGGACTTCGATCAGGCCGACATCGTCGTCGATCGCATTCCAGGGCGCGCAGAAGCCTATCGCCGCCACATCACGCGGGTGGAGTTCGAGACGCTCATCACGCCGATCGTCGATCGGACGATGGAGCCGTGCCGTCGCGCGCTGGAAGACGCCGGGCTCACACCCGACCAGGTCGACGAGGTCGTTCTGGTCGGAGGATCGACGCGCATCCCGATGGTGCGCCGCGAAGTCGAGCGGCTGTTCGGCAAGGCGCCGCACTCGGATCTGAATCCCGACGAGGTGGTTGCGCTCGGCGCCGCCGTGCAGGCCGACATCCTCGTGAGCGGCCGGCGCGAGATGCTGCTGCTCGATGTCACGCCTCTGTCGCTTGGCATTGAGACAATGGGCGGAATCGTGTCGAAGATCATCCTGCGCAACTCGACCATCCCGGCAAGCGGCAGCGAGATGTTCACGACGTTTGTCGACAACCAGACCGCCGTCGACATCCACATCCTGCAGGGCGAGCGCGAGATGGCTGCGGACAACCGCTCGCTCGGGCGCTTCAAGTTGCGGGGCATTCCGCCGATGCCCGCTGGCCTGCCGCGTGTGCAGGTCAGGTTCCAGATCGACGCGAACGGAATCCTGAGCGTGTACGCGCGCGAGTTACGCACCAACATCGAGCAGGCGATCGAAGTGAAGCCGTCGTACGGGCTGACCGACGAGGAGGTCGAGCGCATGCTGATCGAGTCGTTCGAGCACGCGCAGGAGGATGTCGAGGCGCGCATGCTCATCGAGGTGCGCAACGAAGCCGAGACCATCATGCAGGCGACCGAGAAGACGCTGCGACGGCCGGACTTCGACGAGATCGCGGCCGCGCAACTGCCTCCCGCCGAGGTCGCATCGATTCGCGCGGCGCTGGCCGAACTGGTGCCGGCCATGTCCACATCCGACCGCAACCTGCTTCAGGCGAAGTCGCAGGCGCTCAATGACGGCACACGCCACCTCGCCGAGGTCATGATGAACTGGACGGTTCAGGCCGCGCTGGCCGGCCGCACGGCCGACGAGGTGGCATCGAAGGGTCGTTGACGGTGAAAGCCTGCTATGCCGAAAGTCACCTTTATTGTTGATGGCGAGGCCCGGACCCTCGATGTGGATCAGGCTTCCCTGACGTATTCACACCACGGGCTGCCCGGGTCGTTGCTCGATATTGCCAAGAATTTCGACGTGCCCCTCGAGCATGCCTGTGGCGGCAGTTGCGCCTGCACCACCTGCCACGTGGTCGTCCGCGAGGGCGCACTGAACCTGAGCGAGATGCAGGATGACGAGGTCGACAGGCTCGACACCGCCTGGGACGTGACCCCGCATTCGCGCCTGGGGTGCCAGGCCGTCGTGAAGGGCGATGTGGTCTGCGAGATCCCGATGTACACCCGCAATTACGTTCAGGAGGGCGGCGCCATCCAGCTTGGAAAGTCAGGCCTCGCGACTGCAGGCCCCTCGGGATCCGTTACGGCGCTTGGGGCAGGTCCCTCGAAGGGCCAGGAGGTCGGGTCGTGAAGTGGACCGACTCGGAAGATATCGGCATCGCGCTCAGCGAGAAGTTTCCAGACGTGGATCCGCTGCAGATTCGCTTTGTGGATCTGAGTCAGCGCGTGATCGAACTGGACGGATTCGCCGACGCGCCCCATGCCTCGAACGAGCCAAAACTCGAGGCCATCCAGATGGCGTGGTACGAGGAGTGGAAGGATCGGCAAGGATAGACACCGCCGATCCGGGCGGGCCCCTCGGCATCCGTCACCGCGCTCGGGGCGGGAAGATAGTGAACCCCCCGCCGTCCAAACCGGAGTTACACTCGTCCTATCCTTTATGCGGCGCATCCTGGCGGCTCTACTCGTCCTCCTGATCGGCCTCCAGCCGGCGTTGCTACACGCGCAGCAGGCCGGCGCGGCGGGCGCGCAAACCCAGTCACCGCGTGCGCAGACGCCGACCGCATCAACCCCACAATCCGCGTTGACCGACGTGCCGGACATCGCTGCGCTGGGCGTGTCGTTCGAACGCATCAAGCGGCTGCTGGCCGATCGTGCGCCCTCCGAGAACAAGTCGCCGCTCAAGCTGAACTACTACGTCGAGGTCGTGGCGCTGGCTCCCAGGCTCCAGTTGTTCACGCGTGAGGAGCTGGCCCCGACAGGGGTGATTCCCTGGGGCGCGCCGACGCATGCCGATATCGTGAGTTTCCTCACGCCTGTGGAATTCAGGTCGCCTACGGTGCCCGTCAGCTCCCTGGCCATCCTCGGCATCATGAAGCTGGCCGAGTGGGAGGCGGGGCGCGTCAAGCGGAAGAAGGCGGAAGAGGATCGCAAGAAACGCGACGAAGAAGAACGCAAGCGTCAGCAGGCGCTCCAGGACTCCGGCCTCGTCGTGGTGAAACCGCCCAAGTAACCGTTCCGCATACATTCGTCATTCCGGCGAACGCCGGAATCCAGCCAGCGTTGCACTCTGGATGCCCGGTTGCGCAGGTATGACGCTGGTTGGTACACTCCTGCCATGCGCATTCATGTGGCCCACAGTCCCGATTCCGACGATGCCTTCATGTTTTTCGCGCTGGCGAAAGGCCACGTGGACACGAAGGGCTTTGAGTTTGTGCACGTGCTCTCGGATATCGAGACGCTGAACCGGGCGGCGTTCGAAGGGAAGTACGAAGTCACCGCCATTTCGATTCATGCCTACGCGCACCTGCACGACCGGTACATCCTGCTGCCGCACGGGGCGAGCATGGGGTCGAACTATGGGCCGGTCGTCGTGGCGAAAAAGGACGGCCCGGACTCGCTCGACGGTGTGCGCGTGGCGATTCCCGGCACGCTGACAACGGCCTACCTCGCGCTCAAGCTGTACCGGCCGGACGTCGAGACGGTCGTGATGCCGTTCGACCAGATTCAGGAAGCCGTCGCGCGTGGCGAGGTGGCCGCCGGCCTGCTCATCCACGAGGGCCAGCTCACCTACGCGGACGAGGGATTGAAGAAGATCGTGGATCTCGGCGAATGGTGGGCGAGCGAAACCGGAGGCCTGCCGCTGCCGCTCGGTGGCAACGTGATCCGGCGCGATCTCGGACCCGACACCATCAAGACCGTGAGCGGGCTCCTTCACGAGAGCATCAGCTACGGCCTGACGCACCGCACCGAGGCGCTCGAGTACGCGATGCAATTCGGCCGCGGCCTCGACCGGGCGAAAGCGGATCAATTTGTCGGGATGTACGTGAACGATCTGACGCTCGGCTACGGCGATCAGGGCCGCGCGGCCGTGCGGCTGCTGCTCGATCGCGCCCACCAGGCGGGCATCATCCCGCACGCCGTCGCCGTCGAATTCGCGTAGGCGACCGGGCCGCTCTTGCCAGGGGCTTTGGCCCGGTACGAACCAAACTCGCCCCGCCCTTCGACTCAGTTGGGCCGCCTTATCCGAAGCCTTGATACCAGGGCCCGACCTTTCGCTATCCGCCTCCACTGAAGAGAGCTCAGGGTCTAGAAGGTGTCGGTCGCTCACGCGCAAACGGCGAGGAGAACACGTCCTTGAGGTTGATTACCAGGCCCGGCAATGTGGCGGATCGCAACTTGCCGGTTCTCCAACCCGATGCGGCAAGCATGTAATCTCCGTCTTTCAGCTCCAGGATCTCGACGGTCTCGTGGTCCGGATCGATGATCCAATACTCCGCAACTCCACACCGGGCGTAGATGCGGTGCTTTCGTGTCCGGTCCCAGTTCGACGTGGAAGGTGAGAGGATTTCGATGACCAGATCCGGCGCGAAACGAATCGGCTTGTGCATGTCCAACAGGCGAGCCGTCTGTGCCGACAGAAACGTGATATCCGGCTGAAGGACAGTGTCTTCCTGGAAGACGATGTCGAGAGGAGCGGGGAGCACGAAGCCGCCGCGGGTTTTGCGATACTCCTGCAGGATGTCCAGGAGGTTGACCAGGACGATTTGATGGAGGTTGCTTGGCGCTGGAACCACACGCACCTCGCCGTCGTACAACTCGTACTGCTTGCCGTCATCCGGCCAGCGTTCCAAGTCGGCGTATGTCACGTGCGGGTGTGCCGCTTCCACGCTCGCCATTCTACCATCGTCATCTTCAAGACTTGGGCCACGTGGCGGACCCGGAAGGGCCCCAGAAATCACTGGTATTGCGGGGTAATCCGGACACTCGACCGAGGAGGGAAAACGGCGTTGCAGAATCTGCAACATCTGAATGGAATTCGGAGCGCAGAAAACGCCAGCCGCCGCTAACGCGGCATCAAGGCCGGGTGCAGGGCACGGGCGAAGGCGGTCGCCGTCAGGACGACTCGCGGCCCTGGCAGCACCAACTCCTCACCAAACAACAATTCGACCCGGCCGTGCTTCACGGCAGGCACGGCAGGTAGAAGACTCCAAGCCGCGCGTTCCTGATCGACCAGCGTTCGCGATGGCGCATCGGTGTAGTGCAGTTCCAGGATCACATCGGGCGCGCGGACCAGGATGGTCTCAGTCGATACCAGCAGGGACTCCCGCTTCACGTCGCCGAAGATGTTGGTCCCTCCCGCCAGTTCCAGCAGGTCGTGCAGAAACCCGTACCCGCCGCTGACGTTGATGGCACGCAGCGACCGCGGCTCGCGCTCGATCACCAGCAGCGTCTTTGGCCGAGCCTCGCTTCTCACCCGGGTCCGAATCCTGTCGAGATCCTGCTCGATGCCAGCCGCGACACGCTCGGCCTTCGAGGCCAGACCCAGCCGGCGCCCGAGTTCGCGCAGCGTTGTCGTGATGTCCCCAAGCGAACCGTGGCGGTACGTGAAGGTCGGCACGTTGGCTTTCGCGAGCTTGGTGGCGAGGTCGTTCTGACTGCCGTAGGTGATGACCAGATCCGGCCGCAGCGAGAGGATCTTCTCGATGTCAGGATCGATCAGTGCACCCACTCGCGGCAGCCGATCGACCTCAGTTGGAAAGTGATCGAAACTGCTCACCGCAACGACCCGCGGACCCGCGCCCATCACAAACAACATTTCGGTCACCGAGGCCACGAGTGACACGATGCGTTGCGGGAAGGGCTGGGCTTCGACGGGTACGACCGGGCGGCCTGTCGCGACGAGCGTCGCGAAGATGCAAGATGCGAAGATGCCGAACCGATTGCGTCGATTGAGCATTTCTGACTTCCGCTTTCCTTGGCCGGGCTGGAGCCCGGCGATCCCAGGCTCGCAGCGGATCGGACCGTTGGTCGGCCCTGACACTCCGGCGGTTGCAGGCTCGCCACGGATCGGACCGTTGGTCGGCCCTGACACTCCGGCGATCCCAGGCTCGCAGCGGACCGGACCGTTGGTCGGCCCTGACACTCCGGCGGTTGCAGGCTCGCCACGGATCGGACCGTTGGTCGGCCCTGACACTCCGGCGATCCCAGGCTCGCTGCGGATCGGACCGTTGGTCGGCCCTGACACTCCGGCGGTTGCAGGCTCGCAGCGGATCGGACCGTTGGTCGGCCCTGACACTCCGGCGGTTGCAGGCTCGCCACGGATCGGACAGTTGGTCAGCGTGACACCCCTGGGATCGCCGGGCTCCAGCCCGGCCTCCAGTGCGAGGCCCCCGCCGCTCCCGCCTCCCTAAACGCTACCCTCGCTTGTCCGCCGTAGCTGTAGGCGAAGGCGGAAATCCCCGAACCCCGAACCTCGTGTCCTCATTTATCTCTGTCTCACCAGTAGCCACAGGAAAAACGGTCCTCCGATAATCGCCGTGATGATGCCGACCGGCAGTTCAACTGGTGCCATCACCAGCCGCGCCAGCACGTCGCACACAATCAGGAACGCCGCGCCCAGCAGGGCGGCGGCCGGCAGGACGATCCGGTGATCGGCGCCAACCATGAGGCGGACCAGGTGCGGCACGATGATGCCGATGAATCCAATCGGTCCGCCGAGCGATACGGCCGCCCCCGTGACGAGCGAGGCGCTGAAGAACGCGATCTGCTGCGTGCGGACCACGTTGACGCCGCGTGATGCGGCCGCATCGGTGCCAAGACTCAGCAGGTTCATCGCGCGTGGCAGCCACGCGAACGCGACAAAGGCCACCAGCGTGAGCGGGAGCGCCGCCAGGATCGGGCCGTAGCCGGCCACGCCGAGGTCTCCCATCAGCCAGCGCAGCGTCTGGACCGTCTCGGCCGGGTCGGCGATGTATTGCACAAACAGGATGAGCGCCGAGAAGAACGAGTTCAACGTGACGCCGGCGAGCAGCAGCACATTGGTCGAGAATCCGCGGTGGCGAGCCCGAGCCAGCGCGTACACGATGGCGACGGCGCCGAGCGATCCGGCGAAACTCGCGCCGGTGACCGCCGATACGCCCCAGAGCGTCAGTTGCAGCTTAAGCGAGATGGCCAGCACGGCGCCCAGTGCCGCGCCAGCCGACACGCCGAGCGTGAACGGCGTGGCGAGCGGGTTGCGCAACAGGGCCTGGAACACGACACCCGCCGCGGCGAGCGACGCGCCCACCAGCGCCGCGGCCAGCACCCGCGGCAGCCTGGCGATAAAAAAGATCTGCGCATCCACGTTGTCGGCATACGGCAAGGCGGTGTCGAACGCGCGGGCGAGGTTGATCCGGGTCGTCCCGATGAGCGGCGCGCCAACCGCCGCGGCAAGCGTGACCGATCCCAGGAGCACGGTCCATCCAACCAGCCGTCGTCGCACGTCAGACATGGCGGACCTTCTCGATTGGCACCACGGCCACGCGGCCCGCACGCTGGTCGAACCACACGTTGGCCTCAACGTCGTAGAGCGCCCTGATCGCCGCCGCGTTCAACGTTTCCGCTGTTGGTCCAGCGACGAGCACCCTCCCGCCTCTCAGTAAGACGAGCGACCGGCACAGCCCCGCAGCGAAGTTCAGGTCGTGCGTCGCGACGACGACGGTGAGCCCGCGTTCGCGGTTCAGTCGTGCAACCAGCGCCGAGATTTCCAACTGGTACCCGAGATCGAGCGACGCTGTGGGCTCGTCGAGCAGGAGGATGTCGGCCTGCTGCGCCAGGGCGCTGGCGATCACGACACGCTGCTTCTCGCCGCCAGAGAGGGTGGCAAAGGACCGATGTTCGAGATGGACCGTCCCGGTCGCGGCCAGCGCGTCGCGCACGATGGCCAGGTCGCGCGGGCCCTCCAGTTCGAATGGACCCAGGTGCGGATAGCGACCCATCAGCGCCACTTCGCGCACGGTGTAGTCGAAGGCGAGATGCGTCTCCTGCGGCACCACCGCAATCCGGCGGGCGAGTGCCCGCCTGGCGAGCGTGCCGATGCCGACGCCATCGAGCGTGACTCGTCCTTCCGTGGGGGCGAGCATCCCGGCCAGCACCCGCAACAGTGTCGTCTTGCCAGAGCCGTTGGGACCGAGCAGGCCAACCACGGCACCGCGCTCGACCGCCATCGAGACCCGCTGGACGCCGGGCAACACGTCATTCGAGTCGGCGGCGATGCCACCGCGCTCGTGCGCGCCGTGGACGTAGGTGACGCTATCGGCCCGGAGCAAGGCGCACTCCGACGGTGAAGGATCGGCGAGGTGCGGGGTAGCCCAGTACGGCTTCGTACTGGCGGTCGAGAAGATTGTCGAAACGCGCGATGATGTTGATGCCGCGTCTCACCGCAAGCGAGACACCCGCGTTGGCGACGGCAAACCCCGGCGCGTGGAATAACCCACCAGAGATCGCGCCCCAGGATGGCTCCACATCGAGCATGCGGCTCCGCCCGCCGACTCGCGCGTACGCCGTCACGGGTCCACGCGCCCAGACGATGTCGAGGCTGGCCTGGTGGCGGGGCCGGCGCAGAAGCGGATCGCCGACGCTGAAGGGCGGCGGCGCCACCAGCGGCGATCGGTCGACGGCCAGAATAGTCGTGTCGAGCCAGGTGTAACTGGTGCGGATCTCGAGCCCGCCGCGCGTGCGAAGGGCCGCCGAGGTCTCGATGCCCCTCGCCCGCGCATTGGAGATGTTGTCGGTCTGGAAGCGACTGTAGTCCTGAAGCGATCGACCCACCGCGACAATCAGATCTTCGTAGCGATTGACGAAGGCCGTCGCGTCCACGACCAGCAAGCCGCCCAGCAGTGATTGTTCGAGACCGGCGTCCGCACTGCGATTGCGTTCCGGCCTGAGCCCAGGGTTGTCAGTGAACGCGATCTCCAGCGCGTCGGGTGGCCTGATGCCGGTTCCCGCCGTGGCGTGAACGCGCGTCCAGTTGCCCCGGCTATCGCCAGAGGTCCGCAGGTAGTAACTGACCGCGACCCGCGGGTTGACGGAGAACACCCGGTCTTCGGGCAGCGCCGGTCGAGGTGCGTAGGCGAGTGGATCAGGCTCGAGCGCACTTCTGACGATGTGCTCGACGCGCAGGCCCGTGGTGACAAACAGACGCTCCGATGCCCGGAATCTGGCCTCGGCGAAGTAGCCGGCAACCTGCCGCCTCACCGGCACCATCTGGCCTGCGGTGCCGACGATGTACGTGCTGTCGCCACGCTCACCAGTCAGATCAACGCCGACCGACGTGGCCGCGTGCGAGGAGAACGCATGATCAAGCTGCGCGTGCGTGGTGAGCCGGCGCGTGCGAGCCGACGAATCGCCCCACGTGCTGGTGAACGCAGAGCGCATGTCCGCATACGTGGCCTGGACCCGAAGCGTGCTCTGAGGCCCCCATGCGTGCGTGAACGCGATCGAGCCAAGGCCGTCATGGTTGCGGCCTCGTGAGATGCGATCGATGCCGGCAAACGCGCCAATCGGATTCGAGCCGAACGGGCCAGGGTAGCCGCGGTCGTCGGTACTGAAGCGGCCATCAACGCGCAGCGTCGAGCGATCCGACAGCTTCCAGCCTGTCGCCACTGCCACCGCTGTGGCCGCATCATTGTCGTTGGTGACGCGGTCGGTCGTGCCTGGTGCTACTCCTGTCCAGCCGTCACTCGAGGAGCGTTCGACGTGCGCGCCCCAACTAAACAGTCCGCGCGAGCCCGTGCTGCCAAGTGTCAGCCGATTCGTGCCGTACCCGCCGGTTTCGAGTCCGCCGGAAACGGCCGGCCTGCCGCCAATCTTCGAGCGAAGCTGAATCACACCGCCAATCGCATCCGCACCGAACACCGCGCTTTGCGGACCGCGCACCACTTCCAGTTGTTCGAGCCCAGTCGTCGTGAGGTGGCCAAAATCAAACCCACCGCCCATGCTGTTCAGGCGGACGCCATCGAGCAGAACCAGTGTGTAGTCCGAGTCGCCGCCGCGCGGGAAAAGCGACGTGAGACTGCCTGCGCCGCCCGTTGGTGCGACCGAGAAGCCCGGAACCATCTGGAGGGCCTGCGCCACGGTGGTGATCTGACGTGATGCGAGGTCGTGGCTCGTGAGCGTGGTGACGCTTCCGGGGGCCTCGGAGAGTGACGTGTCGACGTAGCCCGCCGAGATCACCACCGTTTCGGTGAGGCCAGACAGGAGCAGCGTAATCTGAATGTCCGGTGGGGTGTGTTCTCCAACGGCGACCTTCACCGGATTGGTGCGGAAACCGTCGACCGGTGCGAGGACGTCGTAGACGCCTGGCGCCACGTCGGTGAACGCAAACACGCCCTCGGCGTCGGTCTCCGCCTGGCGCACATGTCCGGCAGCCGATCGGATGAGGACCGTGACATGGGTGACTGGAAGTCCTGCCGGGTCCAGCACGTGGCCTTTGACGACTTGCGGGTTCCCGGGACTGGCGAAGACAGCCGTCGGCAACACGCACAGCGCAACAACAATGATCAGGGAAGAAAACGAGCGGATCATCTCACCTCCTGTCGGTGTGGCCTCGCACCGAACGGTTCCCTCAGCCATCCCGATGGGCGGGAGGCCGCGGAGGAGTTACATCAGTAGCCGAAGCGCCAGGTCTCCTGACTTGCGGATCGTCGCGCTCGCATCACGTCTTCCAGCACCCCTCTGGCGCCGTGACGGGCAGCCTGGTGTCAGGCTGCCTCTGATGCGCGCGCTCCCCGCTTACAGTGGCGGGACCGTGTGGGTTTTGCACCCAACTTCCCTGGCCGCTCGACCGGAGCACGATTTGTCAGGCGTCAGTATAGCATGGCAAAATCGACGGTATGTTCGGCGAAGAGAGAGTCGCGCGCGCAGGGCTTGTCGACATCAAGGACAAGCTGGATGCCGGGCAGTCGCTCAGCCTGCAGGATGGGGTGCGTCTGTTCGAGTGCGAGGATATGTTCGCGGTGGGCTGGCTCGCCAATCGCGAGCGCGAGAAGCGGCACGGCAACGCCACCTTCTACAACCACAACATCAAGCTCGAAGCCACCAACGTCTGCGTCGCCAACTGCCTGTTCTGCTCGTTCGCGCGCCTGAAGCCGGGCGACAAGGACGCGTACACGCTGTCGCTCGAGCAGGTGTGGGAGAAGCTCCGCCGCCGCGCCAACGAACCGATCACCGAAGTGCACGTGGTCAACGGCCTGCATCCGGATCTGCCATTCGGCTACTACCTCGAGCTGCTGCGCGGACTGAAACGCATCCGGCCCGACGTGCACCTGAAGTGCTTTACGGCGGTGGAGATTGCCTTCTTCGCGGACCTCTTCTCGATGACCGACGAGCGCGTCCTTCGGGAACTCGCGGCGGCCGGACTCGGTTCGTTACCAGGCGGCGGAGCCGAGGTGTTCGCCGATCGCGTGCGGAAAAAGATCTGCGCCGACAAGTGCGACGCCGATCGGTTTCTGGCCATCCACAGGCTGGCTCATCAACTGGGCATGCGCTCCAACATCACGATGCTCTACGGGCACATCGAGACCATCGAGGAGCGCGTCGACCACATGCTGCGCATCCGGGCGCTGCAGGCGGAGACGGGCGGGGTTCAGGCGTTTATTCCGCTGGCGTTCCATCCCGCCAACAACCACATGCACAAGTTGCCGGCGCCGTCAGCCGCTGACACGCTGCGCGTGCACGCGGTCGGCCGGCTCATGCTCGACAACGTGCCGCACGTCAAGGCGTTCTGGGTCGCTACCGGTGTCGAAGTGGCACAGACATCGCTCTGGTTTGGCGTGGACGACATGGATGGCACCGTGCAGGAAGAGAAGATCTACAAGATGGCCGGCGCCACCACGCCAGACGGCATGACCCCGCTGCAGATCCAGGCGGTCATCCGCGCCGCCGGCCGCGATCCGGTCGAGCGGGACACCCTCTATAACGTCATCGCCCGGAACTAGAGCAAAGTGGGGCCAGGCCCCTCTTCGCACGATCCCAACCCCCTGTCACCAATTGCCGGAATCTGGGTCTTATGGAATGGCGATTGTACTGGTCGGATATGCCCAATCCCTGCTAATATGAGGGATCTCAACACCGATCAGGTTGTCTTCTCTCAGGAGGAAAACCGACATGGCGCACGAACTGGCTCCGCTTCCCTACGCGTACGATGCCCTCGAACCGTTCATCGACACGATGACGATGCAGGTTCACCATGATAAACACCATGCGACCTACGTCTCGAATCTGAACGCGGCCATCGAGAAATTTCCCGACCTCCGGTCCAAGAGCGTGGACGATCTGCTTCGCGGGCTGTCGAGCGTGCCCGAGGCTGTCCGCACGGCGGTTCGCAACAACGGCGGTGGCGTCGCCAACCACAACATGTTCTGGAACATCATGGCGCCCAAAGCCGGTGGCGAGCCGTCCGGCCCATTGGCCGATGCCGTGAAGGCCGCGTTCGGCAGTTTCGAGGCATTCAAGGGCGAGTTTAAGAAGGCGTCGCTCGGGCGGTTTGGCAGCGGCTGGGCCTGGCTCATCAACACCGGCGGAAAGCTGACCATCGAGAGCTCGGCCAATCAGGATTCGCCGCTGTCGGAAGGGAAGAACCCCGTCCTCGTGCTGGACGTCTGGGAGCACGCGTACTATCTGAAGTACCAGAACCGTCGCGCCGACTACGTGGATGCGTGGTGGAGCGTGGTGAACTGGAGCGAAGTCGCGAAGCGGTATTCGCGGTAACGGGCGCGTCGCCGGAAGCAGCAAGAAGCAAGAATCAAGTCTTGTTTCTTGCTGCTTCTGACCCCAGCATTCCAATCTCTCTCACAATGACCTCGTGTTCCGGGAACTCCGTCTGCCAGTTCGCGACGAAGACGTACCCGACCACACCATTCCTGTCGATGAGGAAGAGGGCGGGGCGCGCGATGTTCCACGCGTCGAAGCCGACGCGGTGCCAGACGCCATAGGCCTTGATGGTCTCCCTCCGCTCGTCGACGAGGATGTCGAATGGCAGTCCCGTGTCTTCGACGTAGCGTTTCACCTTCTCGGACGGCTGCGCCACGATGGCGACGACGCTCGCGCCTAAGCGTGCGTATTCAGCTGAGTGAAGAGCCAGGTCGCCGAACCGGCGACGGCAGTTCGGTCACCACGTGCCCCGGTGGAAGCCCAGCAGCACCGGGCCCCTGGCAAGATACTCGGAGAGCGCGCGAGGCTGGCCCTTCTGGTTCGGCAGCGTGAAGAGCGGGGCGTGATCGCCGATGTTGAGCGTCGTGCTTTCCATCTAGAACAGTTTCACCTCGACCAACTGACCTTTTTCGACGATGTCAATCTGCGGGGGAATCTCGATGTAGCCATCGGCGTGCGACATGCTCGTGATGTCGCCCGACGCCTTGAAGGCGGGCAGGGCCTGCCCGTCGACGATCTTCACCGTGTAGAACTGGTGTCGCCCGGTCGTGGAGACGATGCGCTGGCCGACCGGCAACTGGACTGTGCGCGGCGTCCATGCAGGCAGGTGCGCCATCGCGCGAAGCGGCGCCACCAGCAGCATGTAGGCATTCGAGAGGCATGAGGTGGGATAGCCCGGCATGCCGAACACCGGCTTGCCCTTGATCACGCCAAACAGCGTGGGCTTGCCAGGTTTGACCGCGATGCCGTGGAACACCACCTCACCCATCTGTTCGACGACATCGAGGATGAGATCGCGCTCGCCGACTGAGCTCCCGCCGGAGAAGAGCACCACGTCTTCAACAAGGCTCACTTCGAGCGCGCGCGTCAGGTCGGCGATCGAATCGGACGCCGTGGGTTGCGGCACCGGCAGCGCGCCATGCTGGCGGAGCACGGCGCTCAGCGTGAACTTGTTGATGTCGTAAATGTGCCCCGGCTTGAGCGGCGCCCCGGGATCGACGACCTCGTTGCCCGTGGAGAGGATCGCCACGCGGGGCTGCGCGTAGACCTCGGCGTCCAGGACGCCGAGCGCGGCCAGGGCACCTATGCGACTTGGATTCAGGACATCGCCAGGACTGAGCACGGTCTGGCCAGAGGAGATGTCGGCCCCTTGGTGCGTGACGTTTTGTTCCGGATAGACCGGACCGAAGATCCTCACCGTGCCGTCGGCGTCCTTTTCGGTGTCCTCCACCATCACGACCGCGTCGGCGCCTGCCGGCATAGGGGCGCCCGTCGCGATTTCCGTGCACTCACCGGTTCCAATCGCCAGAGTCGGCACCTGGCCGGTGAACACCGTTTCGACCGAGCGCAACACACGCGCGCTGTGCGTGCCGGCCCCGAACGTGTCGGCGGCCCGGACGGCGTAGCCATCCATCGCCGCCCGCGCAAACGGAGGCACATCGATGCTGGCCCGGACCAGGGCAGAAATCACGCGGCCGTCGGCGAGATCAATCCTCACGCGCTCGGTTCGCACCAGAGGCGTGATCGATCGGGCGATCAATGCACGCGCGTCGTCGAGCGAAATCGTTTCGCGGATCGGGCGCATCTGGCGCTGGTTCACCGCGAGGCCTCCCGCACGAGGTGTCCGAGTTCGGGGAGAATCAGCTTCGTCATCGCCAGACGCACCGCGGCCTCCGAGCCGGGGAGCGACAGGATTACCTTGCCCTTCGCGAGCCCGCCGACCGCGCGGCTCATCATCGCGGCCGACCCGATCTCCTGGTAGCTCAGCATGCGGAACAGCTCGCCGAATCCGTCGAGGCGCTTGTCGAGCAGGTGCGTGATGGTCTCGCAGGTCGTGTCGCGGGCCGTGATGCCGGTACCGCCGGTGGTGATGATCACCTGCACACCGGGCTTGTTCATCTGCTCGGTGATGGCGGCGAGGACCTCGTCGGGCTCGTCGTGAACGATCTTCCGGCCCGTCACCTGGTGCCCTCCCGCGAAGAGCAGATCGAAAATGGCGCGCCCGCTCGTATCGGTCGCTTCCGTGCGCGTATCGCTGATCGTGAGGATGTAGCAGTTCGCGACGGCGGGGGAGAGCGCCTTGTGCTCGGTGTGTCCCATGTGTCGATTATACCGGGGGCTAAGGGCTCTGGGCTGGCGGCTTCGGCAATCGCGCCGTGGTGGTGTACGATTCGTCATCAGTCCCGGGAGACGCCATGAAACGGTTTGCCTTTCTCACCGCGCTCTTCATCTCCATCAGTCTTCTCGTGCTTTCCGCCGGCCCGGTTGAGCAGGCGAAAGCCGATCCTGCGAAGCAGGCCAAGGTCGACCTCGCCAGGCAGGCGAAGCTCGACCGCCAGGCCGCCGAGAAGCGGCAGAAAGAAGCCGACCTGTGGGTTCAGCGCACGCTGAAGAAGATGACGCTCGATGAGAAGGTCGGCCAGTTGATCGAGCCATCGATCAACGCGGCCTACTTGAGCGCCGACTCCGAGGAATACCAGCGGCTGCTGCACCTGGTGCGCGACCTGAAGGTGGGCGCGTTCCACGTGTTTGGCAGCGGCGAGTCGATGCCGCAGGTGATGCTCAACCCGGTGTGGGGCGGCGGCAACGCGTCGCGCAAAGGCGAGCCGTTTGCGGCAGCCGTGCTGCTGAACAAGCTGCAGTCGGAATCCGCGATTCCGCTGCTGACAACGGCGGACTTCGAGGGTGGGGCAGCATACATCCTGAATGGCGCCACGCGACTGCCGCGGGCGATGGCGATCGCGGCAACGCGCGATCCGCAGCTCGCCTTCAAGGCCGGCGAGGTGTCGGCGATCGAGGCGCGCGCCGTGGGCGTCACCGTCGATTTCTACCCGGTAGTCGACGTCAACAACAACCCGCGCAATCCGATCATCAACATCCGTTCGTTCGGTGAGGACCCCGCGCTCGTGTCCGAAATGGCCAACGCGTACATCCGCGGCATCCAGTCGGCCGGCGTACTTGCTACGGTGAAGCACTTCCCGGGTCACGGCGACACCACCGTCGACACCCACCTTGGTCTGGCGGTGATCTCGCACCCGCGCGAACGGCTCGACAAGGTGGAGTTGGTGCCCTTCAAGGCGGCTATCGACGCGGGCGTTGACGCCGTGATGTCGACGCATATTATCTTGCCGGCGCTCGACCCGGCGCCAGGCATTCCCGCCACGCTCAGCCGGCCCATTCTGACTGGCCTCCTGCGCAACGAGTTGAAGTTCAACGGCCTCATCTTTACCGATTCGATGTCAATGGATGCCATCTCGAAGGGATGGACGCCCGACCAGGCGGCAGCGATGGCCGTGAAGGCCGGCGTGGATGTCGTGCTGCACTCGCCCGACGACGATCTGGCGTTCAAGGGCATCAAGGCAGCGGTGCAGGCGGGTGAGATTAGCGCGGCGCAACTCGACGCGTCAGTGGAGCGCATCCTGCGGGCCAAGGCGAAGCTCGGTTTGCACGTGAATCGTCTGACGGACGTGGCGGCGATTCCCGAGAAACTCGGCGGGCGTGCCCACGCGAAGGTCGCGCAGGAGATCAATGAACGGGCGCTCACCCTCATCAAGGACGATCGCAACCAGGTGCCGATCAAGGCCGGGCGCGAGGCGAGCGTGCTGTATCTGTCCGTGCTCGATTACGCGAGCGGGTGGCGCGAGAGCGTGCCGAGCCGCGCGATCATTCCAGAGCTGAAGCAGCGGTGGCCGAACCTGACCTCGATTGAAATCACGGATCGGACCACGTCGTCCGAGTACGACCTGGTGCGTGCGCTGGCGCGGCGGGCCGACGTCGTCATCGCGGGCGTGTTCGTGCGAATTGCGTCGTACAGCGGGCGCATGGATCTGAGTGCTCCGCAGGTGGCGCTACTCGACGCGATTGCCAGCCAGAACAAGCCGTTCGTCACGGTGCTTTTCGGCAACCCCTACACGGCGATGGCGCTGCCGAAGCTGCCGGCCGTGCTGTTGTGCTACGAATTCTCCGATTTCACCGAGCGTGCGGCGGCGCGAGGCCTGGCCGGGGACATCCCGATTGGCGGCAAGTTGCCCATCTCGCTGCCGGGCATGTTCTCGATGGGGCACGGGCTGACGAGACCGGGGAAGTAGGCTATAATTACAGTTTCCGGCGGCTGAACGAGTGCCCGCCGGGGCTCTCAGTGTGCGCCCTTAGCCCAGTTGGATAGAGCGCCTGGCTACGAACCAGGAGGTCGCAAGTTCGAGTCTTGCAGGGCGCACCAACCTTCGCCCACGCCATAGCTCGTGGGCCTTCATGAACGAGCGGAGGCGGGGCTACGGCTGGCAAGCCGGAGTGGCTTCTTTTTCTCCGTCTCACACCAACCAGTCACAGACCTGATAGGTTTCCACCAATCCCCGTACCTGACTCCGGGGTGGCCAGGTCGGGAAACCTGAACCACCCCGGAAAAACTGTCGGCGATCGCTCAGGCGATCAGACGTTTTCCTTCTTGTGGCAATCGAGGCACTTCGCGGAAGCCGGCACCTTCTTGCCAGTCGCCTTCAAGTGACAATCGACGCATGTGCCCTTCTTCGCCATCGGATCGTGGAAGGCCGCCTGGGCCTTGGTCTTCATCGGGGCGGTGGCTGCCGTCGTGTGGCAGTTCTGGCACTTCTCCTGCTTGGTCTTGAGAGCCTTTTCCGGCTTTGATGCATGATGACAGGTGTCGCACTTGTCGCCCACAACCTTCTGGTGTGCGGCATGGTCGAACTTGACGCCACCAAGGCTGCTGCCCTTGAGTATGACTGTCTTCGGCGCGACCGGTATCTGCGCGTTGGCGATTGCCGGGCCGACAAGCAGCGCGAGGGCCATAACAGCCACCGCTAGATAAGTAAACTTCCTCATTCTGCCTCCTAGACTTGTCTGCCAGCACCCGGCCAACCGACCGGAGCGTGCGTGCGGCAGACGCGACCAGGGCGCATCTAAGGCGCCGCGGCCGAATTGTATGAAATGAACTTGGGGGCATTACTCCACCTTGGTACGGCCCATCCCGACTGGCGCCACACCACCGACGGCGGTGATCCTACCACCAGGCGGGACCGTCCAACAGTATAGCCTGCGCCTGCACAGGTTGGTTGCAGATCCTGTGCCAGCCGGCAATCCCAAGTCCTCTCCAATACGAGCCGTATCCGGCTGATTCTGCCTCGTTGTCGCTGTCACCTACCGTAGAATGGCCTTCTCCGAGATGTCAGACCACGACGCGTTCATGCGGGCGGCGCTCGAGGAAGCCAGAAAGGGCTTCGAGGCCGGAGAAGTGCCGATTGGGGCGGTCGTGACCCTTGGCGACCAGATCATCGGCCGTGGTTTCAACCAGCCGATCGGCCGGATTGATCCGACGGCCCATGCCGAGATCATCGCGCTGCGAGACGCCGCAACTGCCATTGGCAACTACCGCCTGACCGACACCACGCTCTACGTCACTATTGAGCCGTGCCTGATGTGCGTGGGTGCGATGGTGCATGCGCGCGTCGGGACGCTCGTGTTCGGAACGGCCGAGCCGAAGGCCGGTGCCGTGGTCTCCACGATGCGGGCGCACGAACACGCCGCACTCAATCACCGTCTGACGGTTGTTGATGGCGTGCTCGAAACCGACTGCCGCGCGATCATCCAGGAGTTCTTCAAGCTCCAGCGCAGCAGGGTATAATATCGCTTCAGTCTGAAGCGGAGAGGTACCGAAGTGGTCGTAACGGGGGCGCCTCGAAAGCGTCTTGTCGGGTAACCGGCACGGGGGTTCGAATCCCCCCCTCTCCGCCAATTATCTGCCACAGCGTCAGGTTTCCTGGTATTTACGGCCTCTTCTTCAGTTACGACCGTGGGTGAGAGAACTCCGTTGATGAGCCCGTCACCTTCCGAACGCATTCGGCTTGACCTGCCGTGGCTGACCATCTTGAAGATCCTGATCGCGGCAGCGCTCGTCTGGATCTGGCTGCAGGTCTGGCCCATCGTGATGGTGGTGCTCGTGTCGCTCGTCCTCGCCGTCACGCTCGAACCGGCCGTTGGGTGGCTGGAACGGTGGAGATTCAAGCGGGGTCTGGCCGTGCTCGTGGTCGGCGCCGTGACGCTTGCCACCTTCGGCGCCTTTCTCTTTGCGGCCGTGGCACCGATCACGGAAGAAACGAAGGTGCTCGTCGACCGTCTCGCCTCGTTCCAGGAGAGTGTCGCGGTGCGTGTGCCTGTGGCGGTCGCCCGCGTCGTGCGGCGAGGCCCCCAGGATCCGGCGCAGATGATGTCCGAGATCGCCGCCAAAGTGCCTGACATCGGCATCGCCGTGCTGTCGGCTGCCGCGATGACGCTCTTTGCCTTCATCCTGACGCTCTATTTGCTGGCGGATGGCCGCCGCACCTACGAGTGGGTGATCGCGTACGTCCCGCGCGCGCACCGCGCGAAGGTGAACGAGACGGTCGTGGGCGTGACCGGGGCCGTGTTCGCCTATGCCGCAGGCAACCTCCTCACCTCGATCTTCGCCGCGGTGTTCGTCCTCGTGTCGCTCACGCTGCTGAAAGTGCCCGCCGCGTTGATGCTCGCGGTGCTCGCCGGCGTGTGCGACTTCGTGCCGATTATCGGCTTCTTCGTGGCGCTTACGCCGGCCGTGCTGATTGCGCTCACCATCTCGCCAGGCACCGCCGCTGCCGTCGCCGGCCTGTACGTGCTCTGTTCCGCGATCGAAAACTACGCCATCGTGCCAAAGGTGTATGGCCATCATTTGAAGGTGTCGCGTGTCGCGGTGTTGCTTGGTCTTGTGACAGGGGCGGCGCTTGGGGGAATTATCGGGGCGCTGCTCGCGCTGCCGGTTGTTGCGGCGTATCCGATCGTCGAGCGAATCTGGCTCCGCGAGTCTCTTGGGAAGAGCGTGTTGGCCGAGCACGCGCGACTCGAGCGCGAAGGGGAGTGAGCGTCAGAGCCTCAGCCGCCAGGCCATTAGTAGGATCTGGTAGGTCGAGAGGATGTGAAAACAGGCGAAGTCTTTGGAAATCAACGTTCAGTAGTGGTTCGAATCCCCCCTCTCCGCCAGATTCTCAACACACAGCTCGTCATCTTTCCCGTCCAATTCCATGGCCCGACCATCTCGAGCTATCAGCGTGACAGGCTTTGGCGCTACCTGGCGTGGTTCGACAAGGACGTGAAGCCGAACACTCCGTAACTGTCTCCACGGACTTTGAATCGCCAGGCGGCCCCGCGGCGTCTATCGGAGTATGGCTTTCAGAAGGGGGTCACTACTGATGAAGATCGTATTTCTCACGCTCGTGTTCGTGATCCTGGTGGCCGCTGGCCTCTGGGCACGGCCGACGTTCTTGGATCCGTCCGTGGAGTCTGCGATGCCGATGGGAGCGGGTTCTCTCTACGACTTGAAGGTGACGACGCTCTCTGGGCAGCCGGCAGATCTTGGGGCGTATCGGGGCAAGGTGGTGCTGGTAGTGAACGTCGCCAGTCAGTGTGGCTACACGCCACAGTATGCAGGCCTCGAGAAGCTCTACCGGGAGATGGCGCCCAGGGGCGTGACCGTTCTCGGCTTCCCGAGCAACGACTTCGGCGGCCAGGAGCCCGGGACGCCAGAAGAGATTCAGCAGTTCTGCAAGCGAACATACGACGTCACATTCCCGCTCTTCGCGAAGGTGATCACCAAGGCTGGCCCCGACCAGTCGCCGGTGTACGCGTTTCTCGGTGAGACGGGCAATCTCCCGCAATGGAACTTCGCGAAGTACGTGGTGGACAAGAACGGAAAGGTCGTCGCCTTCTTCCCAAGCCGTGTCCCGCCGGACGCGGCGGAATTGCGCGTCGCGATCGAGAAGGCGATCGCGGGCGGCCGCCCGCTGGCTGGCTCCGTCACTAGCCCGGACCTCTAGCGCAGAACTCGTTTCGCCCGATCCACGGGTGCGGCCTCGTCGTCGAACGGCACGAGGTCGCCCCGCATGCGTTTCCACACCTCCGTGTTTCCGTGCCACGAGTCCGGACAAATCATGTACATTGGAGCGCCTGGCGGACGAAGTGCGGTCCAAGATGCCGATTCATCCGACGTTGCAGCGAACAGACAGTCCTCCGCGAGCGGTCTTTCGTGCGCCGAATCGCGATGGAGCAGCCACGATGAACAATCAGCTGTTTCGGGAACGGCTGCAAAAGAGACTCTTCCACCTCAGCGGCGTGCTCACCGCCCGTTTCCCTCGTGTGGGATCCACCGTTCTTGATTCGACCTTGGTTCCTCTCCTCGGACACCCCCTGCTGATCTGGCATTCCCACAGGCATAATCTTGCTCTCCTGAAGGGCGTCCGCGAGTTCCGGCGCATCATCGTCCTTGCCGACATTCACATCGGTGATGCCGTCATGATGCAGGCCTCTGTTTCTGCGCTGCGGGACTTCTTTCCGGACGCTGAGATCGACTACGTCGTCAAGAAAGGTGTCGTCAGCCTCATCGAGGGCAATCCTGAGATTACGCGCATCATTCCGCTCTACACTGGTTCACCCCTGCCGGCAGACAGGGACCGCCAGGGCGTCCGCGACATCATTGATAACGGAGCGTACGATGTTTGTTTCAATTTCAGTCCGTTCTTCGATGGTCCGAGCCTCTTTCCGCCGGGTCTGACCGTCATCCATTTTCTGAGTCATGGGTCGGCCCTGGTCCACAACGAATTCCATCCAGTCGCACCCAATCATTTCCTCTATCAGGCGTACAGCTTCATCCATGAGCTCCTCTCCCCGTTGTTCCGGTCCAGGCGGGACGAGCCATTCACCGGCGTGACTCTCCACCTGTCCGATGCCGCTGTAGACGAGGCTGAATGCTTCATTCGAGACATCGGCATCGCCAGGAACTCTCCAGTTCTCTTCCTGAATCCGGATGCCGCCTCCCCGTATACGCGACTGCCTTTCGAGCGACAAGTGGAGTTATTGAGCCAGTTGTCGACTCTCACCATCCCGATACTTTTGGCGGCCGGTCATTCTGAGGCGAATGTTGGTGTTCGACTCAAGGACGCGCTCCCGGTCGAGCAGCAGCGCGGCATCCACGTCATTCCGCCGACCATGCCTCTGGATGCCTGGTCGGCGTTAGTTGATTGTTCAGACGCCTTCGTGTCTGCAGACACTGGCCCCCTCCACCTTGGAGCGGCCCGCAAATGTTCGAAATCCGGATCGCGTACCTTCCGCAACCGGACGGCCATTTATGGCGTCTTTGGAGCCACGCCGGCCCGGATGTCGGGATATGATTCGAATCTTCCCGGTTTTCTGCCCGCCAACCAAGACGGGCCGTCGCACACCTACGTGGCTGGGAGTCCATGCCGGAACATCACTTGCCTGAACAAACTCTACAAGACCTGCAAGACTGTCCGCTGCTTCGAGGAGCTGCACATCGATGCCATTGTTTCGACGATCCGTGCTGAGATAGCGACATCGCGTCACACCTGACGCTTCGACGGTCGAACAACTGCCGAATAGCCATACCACAATGAATCTTGTGCTTTTGTTCCTTTTGGCTTTCACCCTGGGTTTTGTGACCGCCATTCCACTCGGCGGTTCTCAGATCGAAGTGGCGAGACGCGCCCTGGGTGGGCATCTGCGAGCTGCCGTGTTCGTCGCCGTGGGTTCGGCCAGTTCAGACATGGTGTACGGGGGTGTGGCGTTCTTTGGAATCGCCCCTTTCTTGTCTCGGCCGGGCGTCATTACGTGGTTCTATCTGATAGGCGGGGTGTTGTTGTTGGCGTTGGCATACTACACCTTCAGACAGAGCACGACGCTTCATCATTTCGATGTGAGCGACCCGTTGCTTCGCAGGAGTCGTTTTTCATATGTGATCGGATTTGTGCTGGCCTTCTCCAATCCTCAGATGATCATCACCTGGCTGATCGGGAAGGGCATTGTGGAACAACTGGGTGTGGTCAAGGTGTTCACGTCGGGATTGTCGGTGCTCTTCGTGACGGCCGGCGGCCTGGGGCTGATGAGCTACCTGACTGGCCTGGCCGTTGTGCTGAGCCGGCTGAAGCGGTCTATTCCCATCAGTGTGCTGACGCGGATCTACTACTGGCTCGGGTTTGTGTTGGTCGGACTGTCTTTCCTGTTTCTCTATAGTTCCGCGAGAATGTGGCTCCTGAAGCAGAGCGTCTGACAGGGCTTTGCTTCGGACCCGACGCGAGGCCGACGACGCAGAGAGACACGACCAGCCCGGAATTGTTGACACCAACACCGCTGTGATGCGGAAGGGGCGATACATGACAACACCATCGGCGGTCTGGCGGGACGTGGTTCGCATTCGCGAGACCGCTCCGCTCGTCCACAACATCACGAACTACGTCGTCATGAACACGACGGCCAACGCCCTGCTCGCCATTGGGGCGTCGCCCGTGATGGCGCACGCGATCGACGAAGTGGAGGACCTGGTGCGCCTGGCCGGTGCACTTGTCATCAATATCGGGACGCTGAGCCCGGCCTGGGTTGACGCCATGTTCCGTGCGGGGAAGGAAGCGTCGAAGCAGGGGATTCCGATTGTGCTCGATCCGGTTGGCGCCGGCGCGACGCCCTACAGGACGGACACCGCGCAGCGGTTGGGCCGGGAGGTGTCACCGGCCATCATCCGTGGCAACGCCTCCGAGATCCGAGCGCTGGTGCAGGCCGATGCGATGACCAGGGGCGTCGACAGCACGCATTCGACGGAGGAGTCCGTCGATCATGCGCGCCACGTGGCCGGTCAGTACCGCTGCACCGTCTCGATGAGCGGGGCGACCGACATCATCGTCACCCGCGACGCGACCACGCGCGTCGGCAACGGCCATCCGATCATGCCGCGCATCACGGGTCTCGGATGTACGGCCACCGCGCTGACGGGCGCGTTTGCGGCGGTCAACCCGTCTGTGTTCGATGCTGCCGTGCACGCCATGATCGTGATGGGAATCGCCGGCGAGATCGCCGCGGACCAGTCAGCCGGACCGGGCAGCTTCTGGTCGCAGTTCCTCGATGCGCTCTACGCGCTCCAGGAATCCGATATCACGACGCGCATGCGGGCCAGCGACGGATGATGTTTGATTCCCGCTACCTTGCGTTCGCGAGTATCTCGGCCCTTCTGGTCCTCAGCCCGGGCGCCACACTGGCCGTGGTCACCGAGACGGCGATTGCCGAGGGGCGTGTTGCCGCGTTGCTCACTGTGCTCGGCGTCGGCATCGGCAACTCGACACTGGCGCTCGGGTCCGCGCTGGGCATGTCGCTGGTGCTGCACCAATGGCCATGGGCGCTTGACGCCGTAAAGGTCGGCGGCGCGGTGTACCTGAGCTTTCTCGGCCTGCGGGGGCTCTGGTTCGGCGTGAAAGGTCGTGCACCACATCACGGTGCAGCCGGCGAACGACACGTGACGCCTCCTGCGCCGGGGCGCAGCCACGTCGGACGCGGCATCACCACGAACCTGCTGAATCCCCCGGTCGTGCTCTTCTACATGACGCTGCTGCCACAGTTTATTGACGCCAGCGATCCGTTCTTCGCGCGCTTCCTGCTGCTCGCCACCACGCACGTCTCGATGAGTCTTGCCTGGCAATCAAGCTGCGCGATCGCCGTCAGCTTTGTCGCCGATCGGTTTGCTCGCCCAGCCACCCGGCGGGTGCTCGAAGCCGCGACCGGCGCGGTGCTGGTCTTCCTCGGTGTGCGCCTGCTCCTGCGTTAATGGGAAATGCGGCGGAGCCCCTTCTCTCATGTCAGTATTTGGGCGGGCACGGGGGCCCGCCCCTACACGAGATGCATGGACGCGTAGGGGCAACCCCCCGTGGTTGCCCAACGTCCTCATTCTTCAGGGTCTCTTTCCGAGCATTCGATGCCGGCTACCGTGATTCGCTCTGTCGATCGTAGACCTGATTGGTCGTCACCTCGCGCGGCAGGCGCCCGCCTTCTACCTTGATGTGGATCATCAACTGGCGCAGATCCGACGAGACGGTATAGGTGCGCGTCACCTTCGGGCCGTCCTTGTACTTCGACTCGATGATGAGTTGCTCGCCGTTCCAGCGCGTCTTGCTCTTGATGACGCCATCGCCGGAGAGGTGTTCCTCTTCCTTGCCGTCAGACGTGTACTTCTGCGTGCGGCCGTCAGCGTTCGTGAACAGCACGAGTGGGCCGTCTTGTACGATGGTCCATCCGTCGGCCGGTTTGATTAGGTCACCGAGCAGGGCGCGCATCTGCTTCATCTGCTCCGGATCGCCACCGCGCCCACGCTCGTTGCCGCCGCCCCTCATGCCACCGCCCATGCCACCGCGCCGTCCACCACCGCCGACGCCACCTCGGCCGCCCATGCCGCCACCCGCCCCGCCGGAGCCACTGCCGCTCTCCCCGCCGCGGGCGTTCTCCGCTGCGGGCTTGTCGGTCAGGTCCTTGTTGAGTTTCCAGGCGCCGACGATCGGCGATGTCTTCCCACCGGCCGGGGCCAACGGTTTCTCCTGAGCCCAGACCAGGGCGCTTGCGCCGATAAACGTTGCGCCAACCAGCACTGCCAATACTCGCTTCATGACATCTCCTCTGAGTTCTGATCCGCCGGGACGCGCAGGCGCCTGGCGACACGAATGGCCCACCTGGGATTATGACGTCCCAGTTGTGACAGGGCTGCGGCAGGGCAGTGAAAATAGTATGGCACAGGCGGACGGGTCATCGAACTGCCGGGGCGGCCGGATCGAGTCCATCCTGACGACGCTGGGGATCACGCGGCCGGCCGCGGCCTCGGCGGTGTGACTGATCGTGTCTGCCCCACCGCCTCACTGGTTGAACCGCGTTGAACCGCGCGGCACCCGGTGCTATGCTGGCCGCGTGGGTGTTGGAGTTCACCCTGAACCGCCCTGACTCGTTTTTCTGCCAGGGCAGATGACTCCTACGAGCGGCGGGCTCGGGGAGTGTCTGCCACCCCCGCTCTCGGTCGACACCAGATGGCTCGATGCGCACCACGGACGCCGATCGCCGCACGGGCCGACACGTGTCGCATGATTTGTCTGGACTATTCATACAGGGAGTAGACATGAATAACTCAGAATGCTCGGGCCGCACGATTGATTCCATCACCGCCCTGGAGATACTGGACTCGCGGGGCAATCCGACGGTGCGCGTTGCCGTGAGGCTGGCCAGCGGCATCAGTGCCGCCGCGTGCGTTCCCTCGGGAGCATCGACGGGTGAGAACGAAGCCGTCGAATTGAGAGACGGCGACAAGAAGCGCTACCGAGGAAACGGGGTTTTGAAGGCCGTCGAGCACGTGAAGACCATCATCGCTCCCCGCCTCGAAGGGATCGACGCGACGCATCAGCGCGAGATCGACGTCATCATGAAGGAGTTGGACGGGACGCCCAACAAGGGAAACCTCGGCGCCAATGCGATCCTGGGCGTGTCGATGGCGGTCGCCCGCGCGGCGGCTGCGGCATGTGATCTGCCGCTCTACGCGTATATCGGCGGTGCGGGCGCGGCGCGGCTGCCCGTGCCGATGATGAACATCCTCAACGGAGGCAAGCACGCCGACAACAGCGTGGACTTCCAGGAATTCATGGTGATGCCGGTGGGCGCGTCGAGCTTCGCCGAGGCGCTGCGGGCCGGTGCTGAGACGTTCCACGCGCTCAAGACCATTCTCAAGAGTCGCGGCTACGCCACCTCCGTCGGCGACGAGGGAGGCTTTGCGCCCAATCTCAAGAGCAACGAAGAAGCTTGCGAGGTCATTCTCGAGGCGATCCAGGCGGCTGGCTACCGACCGGGCAAGGACGTGGCGATCGCCCTCGACCCGGCGGCCTCGTCGTTCTACGAGAACGGCACGTATGACCTTGCCAAGTCGCGGCAGGGCAGGAAGTCGCACGCCGAGATGACGGAACTCTATCGGGACTGGATCGCGAAGTACCCCATCGTGTCCATCGAGGACGGTCTGGCCGAGAACGACTGGGACGGGTTCCGGGCGCACACGGCGGCGCTGGGCGATCGGATCCAGATCGTCGGCGACGACATCTTCGTCACCAACACGGAGTTCATCGCGCGTGGCATCCGCGAATCGTCGGCCAACGCCGTACTGATCAAGCTCAACCAGATCGGCACCGTCACCGAGACGATCGAGGCCATCGAGATGTGCCGCCGCGCGGGGTGGGGGTTCGTGATTTCCCACCGATCGGGCGAGACGGAAGACACCTTCATCGCAGACTTCGCGGTGGCCATGGGTGGCGGCCAGATCAAGACGGGGTCCGCCTGTCGAAGCGAGCGGATCGCGAAGTACAACCGGCTGATCGAGATCGAGGCCGAACTGGGTCGGTCCGCCACCTTCGCAAGTCCCTTCGCGCAGTAGACGACCGGAAGCGGGAGCGCGCCGCGAATGCCCGGCGCGTCCCTGGTGGTCAGGAGTGTGTTATGAACCGGTTGTTGCCGTATCTTCTGGTCGGGGTCGGCGGCTTCCTGGGCGCCAACGCGCGCTACGTGACGGCCAAGTGGGTCGGAACGTGGGTCGATGCAGGTTTTCCGCTGGGCACATTCCTGATCAACATGAGCGGATCGTTCCTCCTGGGCCTGCTCGGCGGCCTGCTGGCCGCGCGGCTGGTTCCCCATGGCGACGACGTGCGTCTGGCGCTCGGCGTCGGATTCCTGGGCGCGTTCACGACGTTTTCGACATTTGAATTCGAGACGCACGCGCTCTTCGAGGATGGTGTGTGGCTCACCGCGCTCAGCAACATCTTCCTGAGCCTGTTCCTCGGCCTCCTCGCCGTGAGGGTAGGCCTGGTCGTGGCGAAGTCGTGGATGGTCGGATAAGGGGATCATGAAGCTCGAAGCCGAACAGGTGCTGTGCCGGTTCCATCTTTCCAACTTCGTCCGCCATCGTGACGAGCCGCTGTACCAGTGGATTGTCGAGGTGGCCCGGCACGACGGGTTGCAGGGAGCGACCGTCCTCAAGGGCATCATGGGACTCCGGCCAGACGGGTCGATTCTGCAGGAGACCTTGTGGGGGTTGTCCCAGGAACTCCCGGTGATCGTTGAGGTGGTTGACGGGCCGAAACGCGTGGAAGCGCTGCTCGCACGCGTCGAACCGGTCTTCACCGAGGGCGAGATCACGCTCGAGCGGGCGCACGTCGTGCTCTATCGCAGCGAGAAGGACCAGAACCAGGGCGTGATTCCAGCGGCGGACGTGATCGCGTCGCAGGACGACAGCGCGGCGTGGGAGGTCAAGACGATGAAACTGCCCGAACAAGGCGTCCTGCTCCGGATCTTCATGGGGGAGGCGGACCGTGAGCCCGGACGGGACCGGCCCCTTTACGAGGCCATCGTGCGGCGCGCGCGTGAAGCACATTTGGCAGGCGCGACGGTGCTCAAGGGGCCTTTGGGCTACGGCAAGAACTCGCGCGTGCACTCCGCGAAGCTGCTGGAACTATCGACCGATCTGCCCATCGTGATCGAAATCGTCGATGCCGAAGACAAGATCAAGGCGTTCCTGCCGATCGTCGACGAACTGGTCACCGAGGGCATGGTGACGCTCGAGGCGGTGCGTGTGCTCAAGTACGTCGCCTCACCCAGGCGGGCCTGAGCCGGGCGATCCCGGCGTCCGGCAGAAACGATGGAACACGCGATGCCTCAGCGCGGCCCGGACGAGTTGCGGGAAGAGCGCTGGCGCTCGATCGGACGCGAGTCATGGATCTATCGCGCCAATGGGCCGGATGAACTTCGTGGACGGCATGCCGATCTGCTCCAGTCCGCGTTGGGTTCCGACGACGAACTCCGTTACCTGGTCTACGCACCGATCTTCGACGGTGTGGACGGTCCCTTCGGCATTCGAGCGACGCCCGCGTCGCACGCCGTGGCCGTCGCGCAGGACCGTCTCGTCATCACCGCCGATGCCCATCGTGAGGGTGTGCCTGCCGATGTCCGCTCCATCCCGTTCGCGCAGATTCTGTCGGTTGAACTGGGCGCTGCGCTGCTCCTCGGTTGGCTCGTGATCCGCCACGTCGACGCCGGTCACGTGACGTCGACGGTCGTGACCTTCAGCACAACCGGCAGCCATCACTTCGAGGCGGTGGTACGTGCGTACAGGGAGCTGACGGCACTTCAGATGATCCAGAAGGAGGTCGCCATCCCGCATGCGGACGTGTGGCGCTCGACTCCGCCGTTTCTGCGCAGTGCGGTCGAGCCGCTGCTTCTGGACGACGAGCTCGTTATCGGAGCAGTCGAGTGGCAAGAATCGTGGCGATCGCGCAAGCATGGATGGTTTACCCTCCGCTCATGTGCGTCCACGCCCGGTCTCCTCCTGCTCAGTCGTGTGGGTCTCTTGTGGGCGTCCAGCGAGCCTCGCGTACGACCGGACATGCTGAGCTATGGCGTCGATGTGACGTCAATCGATTGGAAGGCGCTCCGCTCTGCATCGATCGAGCACGCCGCAGCGGGAAGCGTGGCTATGCGCGTCCGGCTAGCGTTGGAACGACAGGGCATTCCCATATGTCTCGAGATCCCGCTCGACAGCGAGGCGGGCCAGACAGCCGACACCGCGGTCGACCTGGTGGAGAGACTACGGCGATCGGCGAACGCAGGAGCTTACTCAGGAGATTCCGGCGGAACGGGCCCGGACGACTGAAGTCAGGCAACTGTGGAGTGGTTCTCGTGACACACATCGATAGACAGACATCGGAACTCACCAGGCAAGACGGCGCGGATGCTCCCACCGAGCAGGATCACAACGTCGTGGCCTTGGGGTGGGTCGCGTTTTTCGGCGGGTTTGGGCAGGACATGATCCAGCCGATCCTGCCGTTGTTCTACTCCTCGGTGCTTGGCCTGAACAAGGAGTTCATCGGGCTCGTCGAGGGCTCGATGATGACGGTCGTCAGCCTGATGAAGATTGCGGCCGGCTATCTCTCCGACCTCCTCGGAAAGAGAAAGGCCATTGTCTTCGTTGGTTATGCGCTGTCGGCGGCGGCGCGGTTCTCGCTGGGGCTGGCGGGGTCGGGGGCGGCCGTCCTTGGTCTGCGGCTCACGGATGGTGTGGGTAAAGGCCTCAAGGACGCCCCACGCGACGCACTGGTGGCCAGTTCGGCAGGCAAGAGGAAGCTGGGGTTCGCCTTCGGCGTGCAGCGCACCCTGGATACGCTCGGCTCGGTGGCCGGCCCTCTTTTGACCTTCGGGCTGCTGCGCCTGTGGGTCAACCGTCCCGGCAAATACCAGGCGATATTCTTCGTCGCCGGCGTCGTCGCCGCCATGACGTTGCTCATCATCGGGCTGGTGGTGCGGGAACGGCAAGCGGCCGTGAAGACGCAGCGCATCTCGCTCGCCGTGCTCCGAGGGCCGTTCGCCGGCTTCCTCGCGGTGATGCTCCTGTTCACACTGGGCAATTCGTCCGATGCGTTCATCATTCTCCGCGCGCAGGACGTAGGTGTCGCCATCGTGCTGATCCCGGAGGTCTATGCCCTGTTCAACCTGGTGTCGGCGGCCGCTGCGATCCCGGCAGGCAAGCTTTCTGATCGGATTGGTCGCCGCCGCGTGATCGCCTGCGGATGGGCCGTGTATGCGATGGCCTACCTGGGCTTTGCCCTGGTTCACAGCCCCTGGATGATGTGGGTGCTGTATGCCTTCTATGGCCTGTTCTATGCGTTCAGCGAAGGAGCGGCCAAGGCCATGGTCGCCGAACTGGTGCCAGAGGAGAGCCGAGGCACGGCGTATGGACTCTACAACGCCGCTGTTGGCGTAATGGCGCTTCCGGCGAGCCTGATCGCGGGCATCCTGTGGCATCGTATTTCACCGGCGGCCCCATTCGCGTTCGGCGCAGCGCTGGCGGGCCTGGCACTGCTCGGGTTATGGTTCGTGCCGCCGGCATCCGCGATTCGTCACGGCGCCCCGGTATGAGACGAAAGTGATCGCGTAGACGATGCGCGGCCTGCATCAGCCAGGCCGTCCTGCCAGGCCACAACAAGGGCCAGGCGAGGCGGGAGTAGACCACGCCCGGCCCGCCACCGCATCGCCACCGCATTGGCCACCGCCACCGCGCGGCCCGGCACCCCTTCCACCACCTTCACCGCATCGGACAGCCACGACTGCGGAATCGCCGTGCGCGACACGCCGCCGACTTTCAGTGCGGCACGTAGAAGCGTGCTGATGTCTCGAGCGCCAAGGGGTTCGACGCGCACGGCCTCCATTCGCCACAACAAGCGTCTCACCGCGCCAAGGTCAGCCGCCCTCGCGCTTCGCCCGGCTGCCAGCACGATTCCACCCGCCTCCATCACGCGCCGAAGCCTTGCCGCAACCGGCCTGGATACGCGCTCGAACGGGTCGGCCACGACCAGTCCCTGGCGCGAGACGGCCGCCACGATCGCGGTCTTGCCGACGCCCGTCGGCCCGAACAGCAACACGCTGCGCCTCGCATCGAGGAGACTACGGACCCGCGCCACGAGCGCCGCCCGGCCGATCAGAGTGATTGCGGCGACACGGTCGTAGGGATGGTTCACAGCCCCTGCTCCATGTTGTCCGCCGCGAGCAGGCGTTCGATGTCGCATCGCAACTCGTCGAGATGATCCAGGCGGCCGCGCACCGCCTGCTCCCCGGCAGTCTTGTGCTGACAGGCGCGTTCGAGCGCCCGGCCCGCTGACTCGACCAGCGACCGCATGCGACTCCGGATTTCGCTTTCCAGGCCGCGGCGGCTCTCCAGCACACGCTCGTTGAGATCGTTGGCTACCCGCGCGCTGTTGGTGGCGATCAGGCGGCGCACGTACTCCGCAGCACTCGACCTGACACCCGCGATCTCCAGTCGCCGCGGCAGCACCCAATCGAGTACCCACGCCACGGGACCGGGTCCGGCCAGACGCAAGAGCTCCGCGAAATGGAACCCGCTTGCCGCCCGAAAGCCGCGTGCCTCAATCAGGGCCGCGCCATCGTCGAACGACTCTCCTACCGACACGGCAACGCGTGCCATGAAGCCGTTGGCGAGATCCGCGAATCGTGCCGTGGCCCGCCGGTAGAGTTCTTCTGCGTGAGGTTCCACTCGGTGGCCCCAGTCGCGAATCGCCTCGCCAGCCACATCCAGCGCCAGGTCCATCGCTCTCGCGCGAAACCCCGGTCCCCGGCGAAATGGTTCGGCAGCAATTCGCTGATCGAGCACGCGCATCACGCCGGGCGTCGAGTCGGCCATGAACGCGTTTCTCGTCTGTGAGAAGGCCGCTGACAACTCCGCCTGTTCCACGCCAAGCCGGGCGGACAACTCACGCAACGCCTGCTCTGCGCCGGCGATGGTCGAGCGCAGATGGCTCAACCGACGTTCTGAATCAGCGAGGGGCTTCGTGAGTGCCGTGCGTTGCTCATCGATGTCGCGCAGCAGTCGTCGGCCCAGGCGCGCGGCACCGCGCGCGGCCGCCGCCGCCAACAGGTCGCTGGACCTGCCGGCCAACGCTCGCAGGCGGTCCTCCAGCTCGTTCCAATCGCGCGGGCACGAGCCCGCCAGCCGCTCGGTGGCACTCACGAGAAGGGGCGGACCTATCTCGCGACCGAGCCGGCGTGCGATGACCGACTGCGCAAAGTCAGCCGCTTCCTGCAGATCGCCAGCGGATCCTTTGTCGGCCTTGTTCAACACAATCAGCAGCTGGTCGATACGACTTCCCACCTCCTCGACCAGCGCCAACTCGTCGGCCGAGATAGGCGGATCGGCCCCGAGCACCACCAGCGCCGCGTCGATCTGGGGCGCAAACGCGCGGGTCACCTCGGTGTTCGCTGCGAAGACGGACCCAAGCCCCGGCGTGTCGACCAGGCACAAACCCGTTGCCAACAGCGGACTCGGGATGCATACCTCAACGACCGCGACACCCTTGGCATTGCCGGGATTGCGAGCCTCGGTGACGTAGTCCAAGATCGACGCCGTGTCGATTGGCTGGATGGTCCCGTCGAGCAGATGCACGCGCGTCTTGAGCGAGGCGCCATAGCGCAGTACGGTGACGGCCGAGGTCACCGGTACCACGCCCGTCGGCAGCAGCGGCTGTCCAATCAGGGCGTTGAGCAGCGTGGACTTACCTCGCTTGAACTGGCCCACGCACGCGACGAAGAAACGCCCCTCGGCCAGTCGGTCGGCCAGTGCGGTCGCCTCTTTGGCAATGGCGTCCGCGCCTGTGTCGCGCGCGGCCTCGGCCATCGCGCGCAACGGCGCCGTTGACCCTTCAGCCGCGGCGTGGTGGTCCGTCATGATACCGGCCTCGCTTCGTCACCTGGCGGCCCGTCGCCACATATGCGATCGAGCGCGGCCAGGTCTTCCCGGATGGCACGGACATCGGTGCCGCTGGAATCACCAGAACCGGGCATCGTGGCGCGTGTCCGTTCGATGTATGTCCGCAGGGGTTCGGCGTATTCGTGAAAGCCGTTCTGCACCTCAGCGACAGCGTCCCGCATCCAACCACGCAGGCCGACCCCAAACGCCGAGAGTGCCGCCGCCAGCGACTGGCCGATCTGGGCATCGAGTTGGCGTTCGATCGCACGGATGCGCAGCGAGCGGGTGACCGCAGCGAGCCCCGGTACCACGAGCGGCCTCGTCACTTCCGGCAGGACCAGGGCCGGCAACTCGCGCACGCGACTCAGCAACTCCGTGGCGGGCGGCGCATCCGGACGTCCCAGCGCGTCAGCAGCCTGTGCGAGAGCTGCCGCGAGATCGGCCGCGAAGCGTCCCAACGCGATCCGAAGCCCCTCTGCCTGGGCGCCCACCGTGTCCTTCGCGGCGCGCCCAAGCGCCGACCTCACGTCCTCCACAGTCAGCCCCGCCCCCTGAGCGCCGTTCACGAAGAGGCCGGCGGCTTGCCGAACAACGACCGACGCTCCACCCGCCACGGCCGCGGTCGCCTGCTCGCCCATGGGTTTTACATTCGCAGCGAGTGCACCGGCGCGGCGGAGTGCCGTCTCGGCATCAGCCAGGGACTCGGTGCTGACGAGCACCCGCCCCGCACCACGATCGGCGGTTGCTTGCAGGCTTGCGCGCACCGCATCGCGCAGCAGGACGATTTTCCGATGGATCGAATGCAGCGCGACCTCCTGGTGCCGCTGGCAGATCGGCGCGATCTCCGCGGCGAACCAGGTGTCGGTCAAGGTGGCATCCGCCCCGATGGCACTAACCGCGTGCACGGCGACGTCGAGCCCAACCTCAGCCCGAATGTGTTCCGCGATGTATGCGGCCGCGCGTGCACGATCGTCCGAACCGAGGAGGTCCGCCTTGCTGAGCAGCACCGATGCCGGGGTACCAGCGTGGACCAGTGCCTGCACGGTCATCACATCGTCCGGCATCAACGTGGACCCGGCGTCGATGAGCACGATGCCGAGGTCACAGCGCGGCAGGTACGCCAGTGTCTCATCCGCGCCGGCGGTTGCCAGCGACCCCAGGCCAGGCGTGTCGACCAGGACGACTCCGTGTTCGAGCCGAGGAGACGGGTAGCGCACGTCGACGCGCGTGACGTGCCGCCGGTTCCCGGGATTCAAGTGTTCGGTCACAAGTTGCGGGAGCAGATCGAGCGCGGCCGTCACCATCGGCGCATCGGCGAACGACGCGGTCAGGCCAGGTGGTTCGCCGTAGATCAGGCGTGTGGGGACGGCCGTAATCGGCGTCACGCCCACGGGCAACACGGCGGCGCCGAGGATGCGGTTCAGAAGCGAAGACTTGCCCGAGCTGACTCGTCCGAACACGGCAATCTCGAACGTCGGGGAAACTAGGCGGTCGACGACCATGGCCAACGTTGGCCGGAACTCGACGAGTCCCCTGGCCGTTATCACGCGTTCGATCGTCCGAAGCGCCTCGGTTTCGCCGCTGCCCGCCTCGAGCCGCTCAATGCGCATCTCCAGACCGCGGCTGGAATCCTGGGCCAGGTAGTCGTCAAGCCTGTGCAGCACCGTCCGCAGTTCGTCGACCACCCCATCCACGTCGGCCTGGAGGGCGTCCGGCAGGCCGCCATACCCGCGCATATACTTCGGCCTCAATTCCTCGACCGCGTTGTCGGCAAATGTCAGAGCCGTACGGATCGCAAAGAGCGCGTCG
Organism: Acidobacteriota bacterium; assembly: GCA_026393675.1. Taxonomy (NCBI): domain Bacteria; kingdom Pseudomonadati; phylum Acidobacteriota; species Acidobacteriota bacterium. The sequence continues at coordinate 160,331 of JAPKZQ010000015.1, forward strand.
ACCTGCGGCGGTGGGATCGGGATTCCCTGGCTCTCCAGGACGCGCACCAGCCGGCTGCGGATGCGCGCCAGGTAGTCTGCAGCCAGGCGCGCCTGCACCGGAGTCAGGGCCGTGCAATAGCGGGGGAACGGCGACGATGAACGAGACGCCGACAGGATCGCTTCGATGCTCGACAGCAGTTTGTCGACGTACTGGCAACTGACCAGCAGGTGACGTTGCTGCGGTTCGTTGAGACCGATCCGGTCCGCGTCGGCAGGCTTTGCCGTCATGCTCACCCGTGGCCGCGGCGCGTAGCCACGACACAAAAAAGAAAGACCCCTACCGGCACTTGCCCAGTAGGAGTCATCTGTTCCGTCACCGGAACGCTCGGAGCGAACTCCAACGCACGACCGCAGGCCGATTATACCCCCGGGGTCTACTCTCTTCTACGCCGAAGGCTCCGGCCCGCGACCCATGCTGCGCATCAGGTAAAACACCGTAGGCGTGGCCACCAGCGACAGGAGCACGGAGATGCACAGCGCGCCAATCACCGCGACGGCCAGCGGTTTCAACATGTCGGCGCCCGACCCCACGCCGTACGCCAGCGGCAGCATGCCTAACGCCGCAGCCATCGACGTCATCAACACGGGTCGCAACCGGCGCCTGCCCGACTGGACGAGAGCTTCCTGCAGCGGCCGGCCGTCGACCATCAGGTGTTCTACGTAGTCGAGCATCAGAATGCCGTTCTTGGCGACGATGCCGACGCCGATGATGGCACCCAGAAACGAGACGACGTTCAGCGACGTGCCGGTGAGCCATAGCGCGAGGATGGTCCCGAACATCGCCAGCACCGCGCCGATGACGATGGCGAGCGGCTCCAGGAACGAGCGGAACTCCACGAGCAACACCGTAAAGACGAGCACGATCGCCATGGCGAGCACGATCAGCAGGTTGCGGAACGACTCCTGCTGTTGCTGGTAGAGCCCGCCGTACTCGATGGTCCCGGGCGGCAGCGAGGTCTGCCGGCTGAGGATGTCGCGAATCTCGGCCATCGCGCTGCCGAGATCGCGTCCTTCAAGCCGCGCAGTCACGGCCACGTCCTGCCGCAAATCCTCGCGTCTCAATTCCAGTTGCCCCGGCTCCTCGACCACGTCGACCACCTGCGACAGGCGAATCTCGCTCCCGTCCGGCGCTCGAATCGGCAACTCCTTGAGGACAGCCAGCCGGTCCAGTCGCGAGGGATCGATCTTGACGCGGACGCCGACCACGCGGTCGCCTTCGAGGACGGTCGATGCCGTTTCACCCAGCATGGCGATGTTGACCGACGTCGCGATGTCGTCGGCAGTCAGACCGAACCGGGCGGCGTCGGCCTGCCTGACCTTGAGGCTGACCGACGATCCCGCGTACGTCAGGCCATCAAAGGTGTCTACGACGCCACGGACCTTCTTGAGCTGCGCTTCGATCTCCGGCGCATGCCGCTTGAGAAACGCGGTGTCTGTCGAGAACAGCTTGATCTCGATCGGTTTTGGGGCCCACATCAGGTCGCCGATCAGGTCGCCCAGGATCCCCGGGAATTCCCAGTTCAGGCCGGGCAGCGCTGTGTTGAACTTCTGCCGCAGCTCCGAGATGACCTCGTCGGTCTTGCGGGTGCGCCCGGGCTTGAGTTTGACCAGGAAATCGCCGACGTTGGGTTCGGCAATCGACAGCGCCAGGCGCGCGCCGGTCCGCCGCGAGTAACTCTCCACCTCCGGCGTCTTCACGAGGATGGCCTCAGCCTGCAGTAGTTGCCGGTGTGTCTCGGACAGGCTGGTGCCCGGCGGGGTGAAGTAGTCAATCACGAAGCCGCCTTCGTCCATGGGCGGCAGGAACTCGCTTTCGAGCTGCGAGTAGAGGCCCGCGCCGGCGGCCAGCACGAGCACGCAGACGCCGGCCGTCACCCATTGATGCCGCAGCGCCAGCCGCACGGCTATCTCGTAGACACGGATGACACGGCGCAGGAGGAATCCCCCCTCGTCCACGCCGTGGATCTCGGCGGCGTGCGGCCTCCGCTTGACGAGCCACGTGGCCAGCGACGGGGTCAGCGTGACGGCCAGCACCAGCGACGTCAGCAGCGCCACCACCATCGTGAGCGCGAGCGCGCGGAAGAACACGCCCGTGATGCCATCCAGGAAGGCCAGTGGGATGAACACCACGACGGGCGTGAGGGTCGAACCGACCAAGGGGCGCACGATCTCGCGGATGGCCTCCTGCACGGCGTCGGCGGTTTTCAGTCCGCCCATGAGCTTCACCTGAATCGCCTCCACCACCACGATCGCGTTGTCGATGACGAGCCCGATGGCGGCCGCGATTCCCCCGAGCGTCATCAGATTGAAGCTGAGGCCCATCAGCTTCATCGAAACCAGCGTGATGAGCACGGTAACCGGGATGACCAGGGTGGCCACCAGCGTGGTGCCCCAGTTCTTCAGGAAGAGGTAGATGATGACAACCGACAGAATCAGACCGAAAATGATCGCTTCCCACGCGCTGCGCACCGACTCGCTGACGATGACCGACTGGTCGTAGAAAAACGCCAGCTTCATGTCCGGCGGCAATTCGCGCTTGAGGACCTGCAGTTCCTCTCGCAGTCGGCTCGCGATCTCCAGCGTGCTGCCGTCCGGCTGGCTGCGGATGTTCAGCAGGACGGCGCTGACGCCGTCGGCGGTGACGACGTTGAACACGGGTTCCGGCCCGCGTTCGACACGCGCCACGTCCCTGATACGGATCGGGGTCCCTCCGACGACGGCGACGACCAGGTTCTCAATCTCACCAATGCCGTGCACGCGGCCGTCCACGACGGCGAGGTAGAGCGTGTGGTTCTCCTCGTGCATCCCGGTGGGTGCCACCAGGTTGTTCTTCGTCAGGGCCTCGGTGATCTGCGTCAGGCCGATCCTGGCAGCCTGAAGGCGCATCGGATCGACGATCACGTGGAATTCGGGCGCGCGGCCCCCGACCAGGTCGACGCGTGCCACACCCGGGATCTGGAGGAACCGGAGTTTAAGGTTGTAGCGGGCCGTCTCCCAGAGCGCCATCGTGTCCCGCGTGGGGCTCGTCAGGCTGACGCCCACGATCGGAAACGCGGAGAAGGTGAGGCGGAACACGGCGGTGGTCGCCGACGGCGGGATCGTGCTGCGAATCTGCGACAGCCGGCTCAACACGTAGAGTTCCGACTGGGTCATGTCGACCGACCATGTAAAAAAGACACTGATCTCAGCCGAACCCCGGCCCGTCGCGGAGCGGACCGATACGGAGCCGGGAATGTCCTTCATCGATTCTTCGATGGGACGGGTGATGGTGGCCATCATCTCGTCGGCCGGCATCACGCCGTTGTCCACCAGGATGACGACGCGCGGAAAGTTCGTTTGCGGAAACACAGACGAGGGAATGTGAAACGCGGCGTACCCGCCAGCGAGGCAGAGGGCGACGCAGACAAACGTGATCGCGACGCTGTGGCGGGTCGAAAACTGGCCCAGCAGTGATACTTTGGTCATGGGCGAATCACCCGAACTTTGGTCTCTTTTGGCAGGCCGTATGCGCCCGCGGCCACCACCGTCATACCGGCCTTGAGCCCGTCGCCCTCCACCTCCACGAGGTTCCCATCGCGCAGTCCTGTTTTCACGGCCCGCTTCACAGCCGTGTCGCCGGTGACAACCGCGATCGTGCTGCCGTCGGCGTCAGTGACGACACTTTCGACCGGCACAGCCAGGCGGTCGCGGTGCTCTTCGGACACGATGCGGAGGTTCACGAATTGGCCCGCACGGAGGCCAACGCCCATCGGGACCAACGCGCGCACCAGCACCGCATCGGTCTTGCTGTCGACCTGCGATGCGATGAAGACCAGCGCGCTCCGTTGGCTCACCACCTGGCTCGTCGACGCGGGGGTCCCTTGCGATCCGATGGAGACCTCAACCGACTGGCCAATCCTCAGCCTTGGCACGTCCACGCTCCGAACGGTGGCGCTGATCACCAGGCGGTCCAGATCGATCACTTCGGCCAACACGCTTGTCGGATCAACCGCGTCGCCTGGCCGCGCGGATACACGCACGAGGGTCCCGGCAAGCGGCGACAAGATGACGAGCAACGCGCGTTGCGCCTCGGCGTTGGCCAGTTCGTTCCTGGCGACCGTCAGGTTCTGTTCGGCCTCCATGAAGAGCCGCTGCGACGTGGCTTCGCCTGCGCCGAGCCTCTGCTGTCGTGCGAACCCCTGTTCGGCGTATTGGACCGCCTGTCTGGCCTTCTGGACGGCCACGTCGGCCACGCGGCTGTCCAGGCGGAACAACACCGTCCCCATTGCCACGCGTTGCCCTTCGGCGCATGACGCCTGGGCCACGATCCCAGCGACGGGCGTAGCAATGCGCGCGCTGGCCGGAGGCTGACTGGTGGTCGCCTGCTGGGGCTCAACCGTTCCCCACGCGGGCACGTAGCCTCGCAGCGTCGTCTGCACGATGGGGGCGACACGAACGGCAATGATGGTGGGTCCCGACTCCGGCTCGCCCTCCGCCGGGGCGGGACGCGCGACCCGCCACCAGACGATGCCCACCAGAACGATCACCGCCACGATGACCAGAGCGAGCGCCGCGCCACGTCTCATGATGATTCCTCTTGCCTCACTGCTTGACCACGGCCGGGTCTCTCGGCGACGCGGTCGATACCCATTCGGCCAGGTCGGCCGGACGCTGGATCGCATCTTCCAGCCGCCCAAGGGCTTGATGGGCTTTGACGAGTGCGTCGAGTCGTGCCAGTTGGATAACGGCGAGCTGCAACTGGATGACATTCAGATCGAGCCGGGAGATCTCGCCGGCATCGAACGATGCTTTCGTGGAGCGTTCCTGTTTCTGCAGCTCCGCGACCAGTGTCTCGGTGGTGGTGACCTTCTCGAGCGCCGACCGGTAGGCGGCCAGCGCGCGGTCGATCTCGCCAATCGCACGCGCCTGCACGGTGGTGAAACGTGCGGCGGCCTGCGTGCGCCGCGCCTCGGCTTCGGCGATCGGTCCCCGGTTTCGATTGAAGAGCGGCAGCGCGCCCGAGAGTCCAATCGTCCACTTGTTGTCAGTCTGATCCATCTGGTAGCCAGGCCCCAGGTGAATGTCCGGGTACTGCCTGGCAATCTCGAGCTGGAGCGCAGCCTGGCTGGCGCCGTAGGTCTCGAGCGCACCCAGAATGTCCGGCCGATTGAGAAGCGCCTGGCGCCGCATATCAGGGGCTGGCACGTCCTTCGGCAGGGCGCGGAACAGGTCGAGATCGAACTCGATGCCGTCAAGCGCGCGGATGGTCACGCCGAGCGCGTCGGCGAGTTGCACCCTGGCCTCCGCCTGCTGCCTGACCGCATCGTGCAACGCGAGACGGATCGTATCGAGCGCGATCCGCGCCTGGGTCAGCTCAAACGGCGAGATTGCACCCGCCGCGAGTTGCCGGTCGAGCAGTGCGACGACGGTCGATTGGAGGTTCCGTTGGTTCTCGAGAAGCGTAGCTGTCTCGGCGGCCTCAAACAGGTCGAGCAGGTTCTGCCGCACTCGACTGCGCACCTGCCACGCGGCACTCGCGATGGCGAGTCGGGCCGCCTGCGACAACTGCCTGGCCTGCGCGATGCGGTACCCCCGTTTGCCAGCCGTTTCGATGGTGAAATCCAGATCGAGCGAGAGAATCCACGGAGTCATCTGGCTTGCTGGCGTCGTGGAGTTGAAGCTGGGGGCCACGCTGAGGTTCGGGTTCGGTCGCTCTCCGGCGGTGATCCCGGCTGCGCGGGCGACGGCCCAGTCGGCGCGCGCCACGTCCAAATCGGGGTTGTAATAGAAGCCGACAAGGCTGAGGGCATTGACATCCCAGCTTTTCGGCGGCCACGCGGAAATGTGCTGATTGGCCCTGAGGAATGTCGCGAGGTCAGGATTGTCCAGCGTCCGGGACTCTATCGAGTCCAGGTTGGCAGGCGCCGAGATGGGTCGCGGCTGGTACTGTGCACAACCAGCCACGACCATCATTAGAAGCCCGATCCCACACGTCCGAAGCACGCGGCGATTGCTCATGATCGGATCCCACACGGCTACGTCACGAGCCAGAACGCCGCCGGACAGATGTTGCTGCGTGCGGCACGACTCGACCAACAACGGGGTACAGCCTACTTGCCCGGCGCGGCGGTCATCTCGTAGACGACAACCTTGAACGATCCGGCCACCATCGTCGGGCGCGCCGGTCTGCCGTCCGCGCCCGGTGCCCCAGGCGCCCCGTACTCGGCTGCCGCAATATACACGCGATGCGTCTTTGGATCGAGTGTCATCGTCCTCGACCGCGCCGGCGTGGCAAGCGTCTGCACGAGCGTGAGCTTGCCCGCCGCGTCCGACTTCGCGATGGTGATCGTGCCATCGCTGTTCGACGAGAAGATGAGTCCCGTGCCCGGATCGAATGCGGCGGCATCCGGACCGGCGCCGATCGGGAAGGTCGACAGCAGCTTGCCGCTGGTGCTGTCCACGACCGGCATCAGCTTGTCGGTGACGGCGTACAGCCGGTGGTTCGCCAGGTCGAGGGCCAGCCCCGACGCGCCTTCGGCCGGCTTGATTGGCCAAGTGGCCACGACGGCGTGCGTCGCCGTGTCAATGGCGACGATGACGTTCGTATCCTCGATGTTGTTGTAGATGCGTCCGGCCTTGACGTCCACCTGCGCGAACTCGGGCTTGCCGGGCAGCTTGATGGTGGCCTTCACCTCGCCGGTCACGGCGTCGAACGCGGTCGCATCGTTGCTGCGGCCGTTGAACGTGTAGACCTCCTTGTGGCCCGGCTCGTAGAGGATACAGTCGGGGTTCTGGCCGGTCTTGACGGTCGACTTGATCTGCAGCATCTTCAGATCGACGATGCTGGCCGTGTTGTCGCGGCCGTTGCTGACGAAGCCGAGGCCGAGGTCGGGAGCCAGCGCGATGCCATGGACGCCGTTGGCCGGAGCGATCTCGCCAACGACGGTGTTCTTGTCCATGTCAATGACGATGACCTTGGTCGCATGAGAGACGTAGAGCCGGCGTGCGGCGGAATCGACCGAGAGGTAATCCCAGCCGCCTTCGCCGCCGATCTTGATTTCAGCCAACTGCTTGTAGGGGCCGTCGGCCGCTGGCAGCGAGGCCTGCATCCAGAAGAGTCCGCCCGCCAGAAGGCAGGCAGCAAGTACGACGCGAAGCGTTTTCATAAGAAGTCCTTTTCGTGATGAACGCGGCTGCTACTGCTTCTTGACGTCCTTCTTGACGACGTCTTCTTTCTCGTCCTTCTCGCCGGCCTTCTTGGCAGGCGGAACGACCTTACCCTCGGGCGTGATCTCGATCGACTTCACGGTTCCAGCCCCGGCGATCGCCATCTCGAAGGTCGTGGCCTTTCCTTTGAACAGTTTCTCGGCCTTGGTGATGGTCGCCTTCGGGTACTTGGCCTTGAGGGCAGCCGTGACCGCCGGCGGAAGGCTGGTCGCTGCGACTACCTCTTCGAACTCGACGACGGTGCCATCCGGATTGTAGATCAGGTCGCGGGCGAGGCCGCTATCGGTGCTCTCGACCTCCCACGTGGTTTTGCCGTTCTCCTTTTCTTCGGCGACGTTCTTAATGACGGCTTTCGGGTAGGCTTTCTTGAAGGCGTCGAGAATGAGTTTGGGCAGCTTCGCGGCTGGATCTTCGGCCTTGGCAGCCGGGAAGGCCTTGGCGATCGGGGCAACCTTGGCGGCAGGCGGCGGATTCTGGGTGGGCTTGGTGGACGTCTGTGCCGCCGCGAGGGCGGTGACGGCGAACGAACAGGCAATAGCGAGCGCGGACACACGGACAAGCTTCATAACTGACCTCCTGGACTCACCAGTAGACCAGACGAGTCTGAAAATCCGCTGAATCGGATTCTTCAGGCGGTTTTCAGGGACGGCGGGGCAGAATAGGCACGGCGGCCCATGCGAATCCTGACCATCGAAGACGACCGGCACATGGCGGAGTTGCTCCGGAAGGGGCTCGTGGAAGAAGGCCATTCCGTGGCGCTCGCCAACACCGGCCCTGACGGTCTGGCCCTGGCCGAAGGCGGATCCTACGACGTCATCGTTCTTGACGTGATGTTGCCGGGGATCGATGGATACGAGGTCGCGCGGCGGTTGCGGCGCACCCACAACCGCACACCCATCCTCATGCTGACGGCCCGCGACGCCACCGCGGACGTCGTCGAGGGACTCGATGCGGGCGCCGACGACTACCTGACCAAACCGTTCTCCTTCGACGAATTTCTGGCCCGCGTCAGAGCCGTCGCCAGGCGCGGCCCGATTGTCCAAGGCATCGGCCTTCGCGTGGGCGACCTCACGCTTGATCCGGCAACGCGCGACGTGATCCGCGCGGGCGAACCGCTGACGCTGACGCGCACGGAGTACAGCCTGCTCGAATTTCTGATGCGGCGCGCCGGACACGTCGTGGCGAGAGATGCCCTGATCGACGGCGTATGGGGCTACGAGCGGGAGATCGAAGACAACACGCTCGACGCGTTTGTGCGGTTGCTGCGCCAGAAGGTCGACGGCAGCGGGCGCCCCCGGCTGATTCATACCGTCCGCGGCGTTGGGTACTGCCTGCGCGAGGAGCCGCTCGCATGACACGCTGGTCGATTCGCGTGCGGCTGACGGCGTGGGTCACGACCGTGCTCGGCCTTGTGCTGGTGGTCCTCGCGGCCTCGACGTGGTGGACGCTGCAAGAGAGCCTTGCCGAGGCGATTGACAAGGGGCTCGTCAGCCGCGTCACCGCGATCGGGCGATTCCTCGATCAGCAGACCGGACCGGCGACGATGCAGGAAATGGAGGATGACCTGCGCGAGTACGTGACGCTCGATCCGGGTTGGAATCTTGTCCGCATCACCAGCGCCAACGGCATTCCGGTCTACAAGTCGCCCGCATTTGACGACACCGGCCTGCCGCCGATGGCGGCGGAACTGGCGGGACGCGGGCGGGTCTTCCGCGACGTGCGGATGAAGGGACATCCGCTTCGGATGATCACGGCGCGCGTGGTGGCTCGGCAGCACGTCTATACCGTCGACGTGGCGGTGGCGCTTGGGGAATTGCAGGAGGCGCTCGATCAGTTCCGGTGGGCGGTCCTGGTCCTCGTGCCGTGCGGCATCCTGGCCGCCGCGCTGGGCGGCTATTGGATCAGCCGTCGCGCTCTTGCGCCGGTGGACAGGATCGCGAGCACGGCCCGCGCGATTACGGCCCGCGACCTCGGGCGCCGGCTCGACGTGCCCGCAACCGGAGACGAACTGCAGCGTCTGACCGAAACGCTCAACGCCATGCTGGATAGGCTGGAGGCGGCATTTCGCGAGACCACGAGGTTCACGGCGGACGCATCGCACGAGCTGAGGAGCCCGATCTCAGTGATCCGCACGTCGGCGGAGATCGCGCTCCGGCGCGACCGATCGGTAGAGGAATATCGTGAGGCGCTGGCGGGGATCCTGCGCGAATCCGAGCGCACCTCCGTACTGGTGCAGGACCTGTTGACATTGACCCGTGCCGACGCGGGCGTGGACGCCCTCCAGCGCAAGCCCCTCGATCTGCGCGTTCTGCTCGAGGACATGCGCGACTCGCTGTCGACGTTGTGCGCCCAGGCCAGTCTCGACCTGCAACTTGACCTGCCGGATCAGCCGGTTCCGACCAGTGGCGACAGTGCGGCGCTCGGTCGCCTGGTGCGCATCCTGATGGACAACGCCGTGAAGTACACACCCGCGCCGGGCCGAGTCTCGCTCTCGCTCAAGACGACGCCGGATGGCGCGGTCGTCGAGGTGGCCGACACGGGCATCGGCATCGGTGCCGACGATCTTCCGAAAGTATTCAACCGGTTCTATCGCGCAGACAAGGCGCGCACCCACGACTCGGGCGGTGCCGGTCTCGGGCTCTCGATTGCCAGGTGGATCGCCGAGCAGCACGGCGCCAGCATCGCGATCGAGAGTGAATCCGGTCACGGCTGCCGCGTGAGGGTTCAGCTCCCGCTGACGGCGTCATCCTGAATTCAGGAAACCTTGTTCGCCGCCGGGCCACCCTCTGCCTGCGGTGCGAGGTCGGTCGGCTCAACGACGCCATCGATCGACGTGGGCACAATCGTCACTGCGCTCGTCGGAGCGGCCGCGACACTCGCCGCGGGTGCGAGACGCTGGGCGTACCGGAACTCGGCATCGACCAGCGACACTCTCAGACCGACACGCGCGAACGTGATCGCCTGTTGAATGACGAACAGCATCAGGATCGCGCCCCACGAGGACGCGACCGGTGACACGGTTTCGTACGCGACATACCCGAGCATCAACACGCCAACAGGAATGAGGATGACGATGGCCATTCCGTACGTGGTTGCGGCGTGCCGCGCGACCAGCACCAAGGCGCGGATGTAGGCTCTGATCATGCCGCGGGTGTCGTCGATCACGACCTGGATCCGGGCGTAGTCCAGCGCGAGCAGAAACAGGCCGCACAAGGTCGCCAGCACCGCCAGGTTGAGGAGGAGCCACAGGTAAGAACCGGCTTCCGATCCGTTCTTGGCGAGCGGCGATTCGATAGTCACGAGCGTGAATGTCAGGACAGCCCCGACGACCACCGCGCACGTGCCCCCGATGAGCATCAGCCTGAAGAAGCGCCAAAAGAAGTAGCCGCCCCCGCCAAAGAACCGGTGCATCACGCCCCGCGACGTGCCCGTGCCGGAGATGACTTTGAGCATCCCGCCCATGATGAATCCGCTGGCGATGATCGACAGCAACGCCACGCTGGTCATGGCGCTGGTCAACAGACCGAAAGCCCCCGCGTGGTCGTACTTCGTGAGGTCTGCGAGGACGGCGAAGTTGAACCGGCTGAGCAGTGTCGTCGCCTCAATGGCGTGGTCGAACGCCCGGCGCCACCAGTTCACTGCCGGCGCAACTGCGACGGCAGCGAGCGCGACGTGCCACGCCCAAATCAACAGCACCAGCCTGTAGTTCCGGACGGTTGCGCTCAGGCCGTTCAGCACGTTGGTGAACATGTCGCGAACTCCCCACGCGGGCGAAAATGCCGGGTCTGACCGCCTCCGCCAAGGCTACGGCGGTCCGCCGAAGCTCTACGCGAAGACGGAAGACCCGGCGCGACTACAGCAGTCCCAGCGTCGATATCAGCGTCTGGACCAGGAACATCCAGCGCGTGGCCCAACTGGCCGCGGGGCGGCTGTCACCATCGAGACGCCGGCCATTGTTGAGCCAGTCGACATCGAGCAGCACCTTGCGGTCCGGGTCGATATCGACCCACTCGAGCTTCTCGGCTCGCACGAACGTGAACGTCTTTGTCCGGTCTCGCCCGTCCCATGTGAGACGCTCAGCCGGTTTTTCCGCGAACTTGAACGCCACCTCGACCGGGAAGTACACCTCGCCGCGCCGCCGCACGACCACGGTGGTTTCGTACTGTCCGGTCTTCTGTTGGTCCGCCTGTCGCTCGCGTTTCGCCGCGTCCTCATCCGTCACCAACTGGCGGCCCTTCACCCCATCGATGACGCCTCTCGGCTCTGCGACCCGCACCGACCCGGCCGCCCCGATCTCGTAGTCGACGACATCGGTGCCCCGCATCACCTGATCGAAGTACCACGCGAAGTCGCGGCCCGTGACTTCGTTGACGACGGCGAAGAAGTCCTGGCTTCGCGGGTGCCTGTATCTCCACCGCTCGTGAAACGTCCGCATGACGCGCGCCATGGTCTCGTCGCCGACGACGTTCTCGAGCGTGCGGAGCACGATCTCGGGTTTCTGGTACGCGTAGAACCCGTAGGATTCGGAAGGCGTGTAACTCCAGGCGTTCGCGATGATGCGATTGAACTTCGCATTGGGGCTGTTGCCCATCCGCAGCGTGTCGACCTCGCCCATCTTCAGCCCCAGGAACTCGAGCATCGATGACGCTGGGCCGTAGACCGCTTCCATCACCTTGCCAGTCGAGTACGAGTTGATGCCCTCGTCTAACCACGCTTCCTCGAACTCGTTGTTCGCCACCATGGCGTACCAGTATTGGTGGCCAAACTCATGGATCGTCACTTCCTCCGGGAGACGAATCCGATCGAATGGCCACCGGTGGAACAGGACAGAGGTGCCAGCGGTGATAAACGTCGGATACTCCATCCCGCCGGCGCCGCCCGCCCCGTACGCGGGGTCCACCACCGTCAGCGTCTTGTAGGGATACCGGCCGTACCACAGGCCGAACCACTTCAGGCCGTCCCTGGCGGCCTGCACGTGCCGCGCAGATTGCGCCAGGTGCTCGGGCTGCATCAGCACGGTGATGTCGACATCCGAGAGTCGCACCTCGTCGAGCGACCGGTCCAGGAGTTGGGCGACGCGCTGGTATTCCGCCGGCGTCACATCCCGGGTGGCCGAGAACTTCGCCGACACCACGACAAACTTCGGGTCGGCGGTCCAGGCGAAATCGTGAACGTCGGATTGCTCGTAGGTGTAGGTGGTCGTGCCGTCGCCGTTGGTGTGCTCGTGCTTTCTCTCGCCGGTTGCGCCAACGACGAACGTCGACGGCGCGGTGATCTCGACGCGGTAGGCGCCGAAATCCGCGTAGAACTCGGAATTGGCGTGGAACTGGTGGCAGTTCCAACCGCCGGCTGCCCGGCCTCGCAGGCCAGCCGGCTCATAGACACCGAGCTTCGGAAACCACTGGCCGACAAGGAAGAAGTTGTCCTTGAACCCTGTCCTGGCAAACACGCGGGGCAGTTGCGCGGTAAACGCGATGTCCAGTGTGATCGACCCACCCGGAGGCACCGGCTCCGGCAACGGCAATCTCGCCACCGTCTGATCGTCGCGATTCCCATCGTCGGGTTGCGCGAAGGCCAGTTGTTTCGTCAGATCGGTGCCTGACGCAGTCCGAATCGAGGTGACGTCGATCCATCCCCAGGAATCGCGCGCCATCGTGTCGCCGCGCAGTTGTCCGCCCGACTCCTTGACGAACGTCGTTCGTGTGTTCTTGAACGCGTTCAGGTAGAGATGGAACCACAGTTCGCCGACCGTGTCCGACGAGGGGTTTGTCCAGGTCAGGCGCTCCGTGCCGGCCAGTTGCTTCGACGCGGCGTCCAGTCTGACCTTGATGGCGTACTGGACGACCTGATCAGCTTTGTCGGGCAGCGGACCCGCGAGCGCGGGCATGGCCGTGCCCGCCGCGAGGAGGGCCGCGAGAAGAACCGCAAGAAGGGCTCGGCGCATGCCAGGCTCCTGTGCTCTATGACACCCGTTCGATTGTGACGCCGGTGATGACGATGTCGGTGGCAGGACGGTCGCCGGCCCGGGTCTTCGTCTTGCCGATCTTCTCGATGACGTCCATGCCTTCCACGACCTCGCCGAAGACCGAGTGCTTGCCGTCGAGCCACGATGTGGGTGCCAGCGTGATGAAGAACTGTCCGCCGTTGGTGTTGGGGCCGGAGTTGGCCATCGACAGGATGCCCGGCTTGCTGTGTTTCAGCTTCGGGCTGAACTCGTCCTTGAAGGTGTACCCGGGGCCGCCGGTTCCCCGGCCCAGTGGATCGCCGCCCTGGATCATGAAGCCGGCAATGACGCGATGGAAAACGATGCCATCGTAGTAGGGTGTGTTCGTCTTCTCGCCCGTTCGCGGATCCGTCCATTCCTTCGAGCCTTCGGCCAGCCCGACGAAATTGGCGACCGTCAGTGGCGCATCTTCATCAAACAGCTGAATCGTGAACGTGCCTTCGGTGGTGACAAACTTTGCCGAGACGCCTGAATTCAACGTAGCCTCCAAATGAGCGGATCTTGTGACCCGGTCTTGCCGCCTTGGGCGCCGTAGCCTCAGGCGAAGGCGGCCAGGACGATCCCCGCCCTCGTCCCGCCCGGATGTCCGTCTTTCGTTCAACAATCGTATAGCATGTTGCGTACGTGAGGAGCGTCGATACAGTATGAGCCAACGCTACCGCTATCTTCATCTCGACGTATTCACCAATCGGTTGTTTGGCGGCAATCAACTCGCCGTCTTCACCCGGGCTGACGGATTGTCCACCGATGTGATGCAGGCCATCGCCGGCGAGATGGCGTTTTCGGAAACCACCTTCATCCTGCCGCCCGAACGGGACGACACCGACATCCGGATGCGCATCTTCACGCCGGGCAAGGAGATGCCGATGGCGGGCCACCCGACAATCGGGTCGGCCTTTGCCCTGGCGCTCGATGGGACGATTCCGGCCGGTCGGAAGCGCTGGGTCTTCGGCCTCAACATCGGACCGACCCCCGTCGATATCGACTGGGAGGGCGCGCGGCCGACCTTCGCATGGATGACGCAACCGCTGCCGACGTTCGGGACGCAGGTCTACGACGTGGGCGGCGTGGCCGAGGCAATCGGCCTCCAGCCGGCCGACATCGGTGCGGGCCATCGGCGGGTGCAGGAGGTGTCGTGCGGCGTGCCGTTCGTGTTCATCCCGCTGGCCACCCGGGCCGCCGTGGATCGTGCCGCGCCCAATGCCGCGGCGATCAATCAGTTGTGCGCGCGTCATCATCTGGCCGCCGAGGCCGTGTTCATCTTTTCGTCGGAGCAGGCTGGAGATGGCGCCACCGTCTACAGCCGGATGTTCGCGCCAGGCCTGGGCGTTGTCGAGGATCCGGCCACCGGCGCGGCCAGTGGTCCGCTCGGCTGCTACCTCCTCCGCCACGGCGTGGTCCCGGCCACGCAGGCCAATGCCATCACGAGCCTGCAGGGCGCCAGGATGGGCCGGCCGAGCTGGGTCCACATCTCCATTGGTGCGTCGGCCAGTGGCGAGATCAGCCGCGTGCAGGTCGGTGGGGAAGCCGTCCTGGTGGGCGAGGGCGAACTTGCGGTGTAGGCGCTGATGAAGACGCTGCTGTCAGATCTCGATCTCCACCTGTTCAACGAGGGCACGCACCACCAGATCCACGAAAAACTCGGTGCGCATGCCGCCACGTTTGACGGCGTGCAGGGGCTGCACTTCGCGGTGTGGGCGCCCAATGCCCGCGGCGTGCGGGTCGTCGGCGATTTCAACGGGTGGAACGGCCACGCGCATGCGATGCAGCCGGTCGGCAGTTCGGGTATCTGGGCGGTGTGTGTCCCCGGATTGTGCATGGGCGAGAAGTACAAATACGAGGTGTGCGGGGTTGATGGCGCCGTCACACTGAAGGCCGACCCGTACGCCACGCGGTTCGAAGTGCCGCCCCGATCGGCGACCATCGCGTGGGACTCGTCGAACTTCCAGTGGCACGACGAAGAGTGGATGCGCCAGCGGGCGCTTAACGGCCACCTGCTCGACCGACCAGTGTCCACCTACGAAGTCCACCTGGGATCCTGGCGTCGCACGCTCGACAACCAGTTGCTGTCCTACCGCGATATCGCCGACCAGTTGGTGGTCTACGTGAAAGAGATGGGCTTCACGCACGTCGAATTGATGCCCGTGATGGAGCATCCGTTCACCGGATCGTGGGGGTACCAGGTCACGGGGTTCTTCGCGCCCACCAGCCGGTTTGGGTTGCCGGAGGACTTCAAGTATCTGGTTGATCGGTGCCATGAGGCCGGGATTGGCGTCATCCTCGATTGGGTGCCCGGGCACTTCCCGAAGGACGCGTACGGCCTGATCCGGTTCGACGGCACGGCGCTCTACGAGCACGACGATCCGCGCAAAGGGGAACACCACGAGTGGGGCACACTCGTCTTCAACTACGGCCGCCACGAGGTGCGCAATTTCCTGCTGTCCAGTGCGCTCTTCTGGCTCGACCAGTATCACGTCGACGGCCTGCGCGTCGATGCCGTGGCCTCGATGCTCTACCTCGACTACTCGAGAGAGGAAGGGCAGTGGGTGCCCAACAGGTTCGGCGGGCGGGAGAACCTGGAGGCCATCGACTTTCTGCGGCAGCTGAACACGCTCGTGCACGAGCGGCATCCGGGGGCGGTGACCATCGCGGAAGAGTCCACTGCGTGGCCGGCGGTGAGCCGGCCGGTGTATACCGGCGGCCTCGGTTTCACCTTCAAGTGGAACATGGGGTGGATGCACGACATGCTGGTCTACATGTCGCGGGACCCCGTCCACCGCAAGTGGGCACACAACGACATCACGTTTTCGATGCTGTACGCCTTCACCGAGAATTTCGTGCTGCCGTTCTCCCACGACGAAGTCGTGCACGGCAAGCGGTCGATGCTGGCCAAGATGCCCGGCGACCAATGGCAGCGCTTCGCCAACCTCCGGACCCTCTACGGCTACATGTTCGGCCACCCAGGCAAGAAACTGCTGTTCATGGGCGGCGAGTTCGGACAGACGCGCGAGTGGAATCACGACTTCAGCCTGGATTGGGATCTCTCGCATTACCCCCCGCACCGCGGACTGCAGCGGCTCGTCGCCGACCTCAATCGCCTGTACCGCGAGGAGGCCTCGCTGTACGAACTGGATGTCGCGCCCGAGGGGTTCAGCTGGATCGACTGCAACGACCACGACAACTCGGTCGTGTCGTTTTTGAGACGGGCGAGGGACCCCAACAATTTCACGGCCTTTGTGCTGAATTTCACACCGGTCCCGCGTCATGCGTACCGGGTAGGTGTGCCGACGGCCGGCAGATACCGTGAGTTGCTGAATACCGATGCCGCCGCCTACGGCGGCTCCAATGCCGGCAATGCCGGACTCGCGACCACCGAAGAGATTCCCGCACACGGGTACCCGCACTCGCTCAGCCTGACGATTCCACCCCTTGCCTGCGTTGTGCTCAAGCCTGAGCACGTCTGAGCGTCGCCTGGGATCGCTACGCTCCAGCGTGGCCGGAAGGCATGCCGGGCTGGAACCCGGCGTTCCCAGGATTCCCCCCGAATCCCGAACGCTGAGGGCGCGCCGCGCGCGATCCAATCTTCCGGATGTCACCGGGCCGACACTCGTGCCGGTCGAGTGGGCAGTGCGTGCACACTCTGTGTGCGGTCGCGCACGCCAGCGTGTGCACGGCGGGGCCATTGAATCCACTGGAAATCCTCAGCAAAACATGACTTTGCCCTGTGTTTGCAGCACTTACACCGTGGTGACCCGCCGTGTGCGGATGTCTGGACGCTTTCTTGCAATGTGCGGGAATGCAACGTGAGTGGGCAAATTCCTCGCGAAGGTGGATTTCTGATGCTTGAGACAATCCAGCAGACAGCAAGTGTCATCGTCGTCGACGACACGGACGTCAGCGCCGAGGTGCTCAGGCGCCTCCTGCTTCAGGACGGCTATGCCGTCGAGGTGGCACACGACGGCGAGAGCGGCCTTGAGGCCGTGCGCCGGTCGACGCCGGACCTGGTACTGCTCGACGTGATGATGCCCGGGATCAACGGCTTCGAGGTTTGCCGGCGGCTCAAGTCCGACCCGGCCACCCGCCTCACGCCGGTTGTCCTGGTGACCACGCTCGACGGCCGGGACGACCGGATACAGGGCATGGATGCCGGTGCCGACGATTTCCTGACGAAGCCGGTCGACGGCATGGAACTGCGGGCCAGGGTCCGCGCACTGCTTCGGCTCAAACGGTTCACCGATGAACTCGATTCGGCCGAAGCGGTCATTCTGAGCTTGGCGCGCACGGTTGAGGCGCGTGATCCTTGCACGGAAGGACATTGTGAGCGGCTGGCCGGGTACGCCGTCAGGATGGGCGAGGCGATGGGCCTGCGCGAAGACGAACTGGCGGCGTTGTACCGGGGCGGCTTCCTGCACGACGTCGGCAAGATTGCGATCCCCGACAGCGTCCTGATGAAACCAGGGCCGCTGCTGCCTGACGAGTACGAATTGGTCAAGCGCCATACGATCGTCGGTGACGAGATCTGCACCGACTTCAGGGCGCTGCGGCCGGTGCGCCCGATTGTCCGGCATCATCACGAACGGCAGGACGGGAGCGGGTATCCCGATGGTCTGGCCGGCAACCAGATACCGCTGCTGGCGCAGATTGCCGGTGTCGTGGATGTCTACGATGCGCTGACGACCTCGCGTCCGTACAAGGAGGCCCTCACTCCGCCCGACGCGCTCGCCCTGCTGAGAGGGGAAGCGTTCGACGGTCTCCATCGAATGGAACTGGTCGATCTGCTGGCCGGGCTGCAGCGAGACGGGATGCTCGGCGCCGCGGTCGACACAAATGAGATGAGCCGCCGCTTCCTGAAAGGATCTGCCCGATGACACCCCAAAATCCCGTATTGCTCCTGGTCGATGACGACCCGCTGGTGCGGCAGGTTGTCGGTCGATTCGGCGCCGAGGCGGGATATGACGTCGTTTCGTGCGCGGGAGGC
The DNA here is from genome assembly GCA_026393675.1 of Acidobacteriota bacterium. NCBI lineage: Bacteria > Pseudomonadati > Acidobacteriota > Acidobacteriota bacterium. Next base: position 178,560 of record JAPKZQ010000015.1, read on the forward strand.
ACCCAGGCGCTCGACCAACTCCAGCGCCGGCCTGCCTTCGCGCTGGTCGATCTGCGGATGCCCGATGTCGATGGCCTCCAGGTGCTGCGGGCCGTCCGCGAACGGGTTCCCACCTGCGAGATGGTGCTGATGAGCGGCGAAGCGACCATCGAGGAAGCCGTGGAAGCCGTGCAACTGGGCGCCATCGACTACCTCCGCAAGCCTCTCGATTTCGACCGGCTCCGCCGGTTGCTCGTCACGGTGCGTGAGGAAGCCGCCCGCCGCAGGAGCCTGCTGGCCATTGAGAGCGATGTGGCCCACCGTCTCGAGTTCTGCGGCATGCTGGGTCGCAGTTCCGCGATGCAGCAGATCTTCAGCCTGGTTCGCCGGCTCGCGCCGCACGTGCGGCACGTGCTCATCTGCGGCGAGACCGGCACGGGCAAGGAACTGGCCGCGCGGGCCTTCCACCGCCTGGGACCGCGCAGCCAGCAGCGCTTCGTCGCGGTCAACTGCTCGGCGGTAGTCGAGACGCTGTCGGAAAGCGAGCTGTTCGGCCACGTCCGAGGCGCGTTCACTGGCGCCACCGAGAACCGGATCGGCCTGTTCGAGATGGCGGACAAAGGCACGCTGTTTCTCGACGAGATTGGCGAGCTCCCGCTTGCGCTTCAGGCGAAGCTCCTGCGCGTGCTCGAGACAGGCGAGATCCAGCGCGTCGGGGCGGTCGAACGCCGGCGGGTCGACGTCAACGTGATTGCCGCGACCAACCGCAACCTGCGCACCGAAATCGCGTCGGGCCGCTTCCGCACCGACCTGTTCTACCGGCTCAACGTCATCGAAGTGACGCTGCCGCCGCTGCGCGAGCATCGCGAGGACATTCCCTATCTGACCGCCGCGTTTGTGCGCGAATTTGCCACCAGGCTCAGCAAGCCACTGACCGGCATCAGCACCGAGGCCGAACGGACCTTGTTCAATGCTTACTGGGAAGGCAACGTCCGGGAGCTGCGCAATGCCGTCGAGCGTGCCTGCATTCTCGCCGAGGGTGATCTGATCACTGAACGCGAACTGGTCGGCGTTGCGACGCCGCCAGTGCGCGCCGCAGTATCGGTCTCGGTCGCCGCGTCCCAGTCTGAAGTGCCGGTCGCCGCGGCGTCGGCTCCGCCTGAACAGGAACAGGACCAGTTCGGACTCAAGACGGTCGAGCGCGACCATATCGTGCGCGTTCTCGAGCGCTCACGCGGCAATAAGAAGGCGGCCGCCGAACTGCTCGGCATCAGCCGGAGGAAGCTGTATCGCTATCTCGAGGAGTACCACCTGCACATTCCACAGAAGGCGCTCCAGGTCGACGACACCGCTCCGCTGCAGAACACGACGCGCCACTAATTTCCAGCGCCGCTTCGGTCTTCCCCTCCCGGGGCCGGGGCGGCGCGTCCCCCTCTCGTCGGCTTTCGTCTTCTCTCCTCGTTCTTCCGCCTTCCTTCTTGTTCCTGGCCGGGCGCGATCAATCGCGCCCGGCTACTGCCTCCTTGTTCCTTGCTCCCGTCCCACTCCCTCCGCCCACGTCTGCACACCTCTGTGCCTCGGCCGGGCCAGACGTATCTGGCGACTCGAACACCGCACGCGAACTGTGCGGTTGATGCACAACTCTCGTGTGAGCGCGTGCGAAATCTTCGCTAGCCCAACCCGCCCATTCACTGGAAAACGTTGAAATACACGGAGTTACACGCATTCAACCAGTTGGCCCCGCGCTTGCTTTTCATGGCGGCGTAGAGAGAGGGACACGACAATGACGATGAACGGAAGGCAATTGCTGAAGTCGGTGAAAGGCTTCACGATTGCTGAGATGGCCACGATGCTGACGGTCACGACGATCGTCGCAGGGGTGGTGGCCCCGTCGGTCCAGGACTACATCTCCGAGGCACGCTTCACGCGCGCGTTCCGCGATACCCACGCGATTGCCACGGCGGTGTCGCGTTTCGAAGGCGACGTGCTTGGTCAGTCGAACAAAGATCGCGGCTGGGGCACCTTCGATCTGCTGGTTGGCGCGGGTGCGGTCCCCACCGTGGGCGCCGGCGGCGATCCCGCGTGGGTCGCGCCCCTTGGCTCCGCCAAAGTCGGGGCGCTCGACGACCAGCTCGTGACCAATGCTGTTGGATACAGTGCGTTTCCTCGCCAGACCAACTGGATCCGGGGGTGGCATCGTCCTTACATCGAAGCGGGCATCGGGCCCGATCCGTGGGGAAACCGCTACGCGACCAACGTCAGGGCGCTCTCGAGTGGAGCCAGCTGCACGGTGGTCGTGTCGGCGGGGCCCAACGGACAGATTGAGACCGCATTCCAGGGAGCGGCGATTGTCGCTGGTGGCGATGACCTGGTCGCATTGATCGCGCCAGCTCGCTAGGGCCGGGCATCTTGCGCAGCAGGTCGTGTCACGGGCTGTTAAGTATCAGGAGGATCAGTCATGTGTTCAGTGCTTCTCGTTGATGACGAGGAACTGATTCGAGAGGTGATGATGCGCTGGCTCGAAAGCCTGGGCTACGAGCCGAGAGAGGCCGCCAGCGCCGACGAGGCGCTTCAGCTGATGGCCGAGAAGCCCGCCGCCGTGGCGCTCTGCGACATCACGATGCCCGGCCACGATGGGCTCTGGCTGGCCGAGCGTCTGCGATCGCTCTATCCGGATTCGGCCGTCATCATGGCGACCGGCTCGCAGGAAGTCGACGCCGCACTCAACAGCCTCCATGTGGGGGTGGTCGATTACCTCGCCAAACCATTCACGCGCGACCAACTGCGCAACGCGATGCGGCTGGGCATGGATTGGCACCGGAATGCCATCCGCTCACGGCAGCGGGTCGCATCGCTGGAGATGGAGTTGAGAGAGCGGCTGGCGCCGCTCGCGGAGTACCTGGGCCGGATGCCGGTGACATCGGACGCGGCGCTCAACGAGATGCTGGAGTCGCTGGGCCTGGACCGCACCACGTTCCAGCACAGCCGGCGTGTGTCGCTGATCTCGGTCAATCTCTCCCTGGCGCTTGGCCTCCGAAGCCCGGAGCTGTCCGATATCGAGCGCGCTGCGCTGCTGCACGATGTCGGGAGACTGGCCATGCCCAAGACGATCTTGAGCAAGCCGTCCGCGCTGACCGAGGAAGAATACGCGGTGATCCGGCTGCAGCCGAAGCTGGTTCACGAGATTCTCCGGAACTGCCCGTTCCTCGAGCCGGCTTCCGGCACGATTCGATCGACGTATGAACGCTTCGATGGCACCGGCTATCCGTGGGCCCTCAAGGGTGAGGAGATTCCGATCGGTGCCCGCATCGTCGCGGTCGCCGATGCGTTCGATACGATGACGCATCAGCGGCTCCACCGCGACGCCCGCGCACTGCCAGAGGCGCTCTTCGAGATTCAACACTGTCGACACACGCAGTTCGACCCCATCGTCGTCGATGCGCTGCTGAAAGTGGTCAGCCTTCACTGGCAGCGAGGCGCGCCCAAGGTTGCAAGCGGAGAGTACGTCGACAACCCCCCGGGCCCGTCACGGACTCCGCAGGATTGCCGCATTCACGCAGGCGATGACCACGAGCATCGGGAACACCTCGCGTTCGCGGGCGTGATGCAGATGTAGAAGCCCGTTCATGCCGGGCATCACGCTGTTCCAGCGAAGCTCGTGAACACGGGCAGGCGCTCTTCGAAATCCACGCCATAATGCCTCATTGGGCATTAAAACAGTACGAGCGTTCGGTAAGTATGATATTATTCGTTTTGGATGCTCGTCTCGTCTGACGGACTCCATCCCCCGGATAGCGAGGCCTTTATGCGTACCAGTTCAATTGTTCTCGTGCTTGTTGCCCTGATCGTGATGTGCGGGTTTGCTCCCGCCACGTCGGCTCAGACGCCGTCCAACACCCAGTTCGAGGCCGCGGGAACCGATGCGGTCCGGGTCCAGGCGTTCCTCGCGACGCTGCAGGGCGCGTTGGCCATTGAGAACCACCTGAAGGTGGCCTCGCTCGTGAAGTATCCGCTCGACGCGTGGGCCGACGGCCAGACGCTCACGATCAGGAACGACTCGGACCTGTTGGCTCATTACCGCCAGATCTTCGATTCTTCGCTCCGCCGATCGATTGCCGAGGCGCGTATGGAGTCGCTCGCTGTCAGTGCGGACGGTGTGGTGCTTGACGGCGGCCGGCTGTGCTTCAAGGCCGGCGACAAGGGTCGGGCGCTGAAGATCGTGAAGATTGGGGAGCCTGTGGGGACCCGCTGAAGCAGCACCCGCGCTGGTGCTGAACCGGGGCCGCCGAGGCCCGTGCTAGAATCAAAGGCCTCGCAGCCCTTGGCGCGGCCTGCCGTGAGCGAGCCGGGCGAGCCGAGCGAGTCGAACGGAGAGATGTCCGAGAGGCTGAAGGAGCACGCTTGGAAAGCGTGTGTAGGGGAAACTCTACCGAGGGTTCGAATCCCTCTCTCTCCGCCATCCTTCGCTCACCCTCAGCTCGCACCACGCTTCCGGTGAGCTTCGGCTGGCGAGCCCACCTCTTGCGAAGGATGTCCGCCGTAGCCCGAAGGCGCGAAGGCGGACCACTCTTCGCTGTTTTTCCTCAGTATTTCGCACGGAATCATCAAGAATCGGAGTCTCTCACCCACCCCGCCGGTTCCGCGCAGAAACGCTCAGCCATTCGTTCAGTTGTCGGGTCGGAACGGCGCGAGTGACATTCCGGTGTGACATTCGCGCGTTCCTCAACGTGACGATTCCCTGAGCATCGACGGGCACTGGAACGACGCTGCCGGCCTCGACGCCAACGTTGTGCCAGCTGCAAGCCGAGAATCTGCTCGGCACATGTACCTTATCGAAACCGTGCGCGGCGTACCCACGGATGCGGGTTCGGCGACGGTAACGCCAAGTACAATGACGGGGAGTCGTGCGTCCATTGCGCTGCCGCGGATCATGCGGCCGGATGGTGCGGGAGCATGGCCCCGCGCATCCGTCGTCGGGGAGTCTACCTTCGGATTGTCACCTTGACGGGGACGTCTACGGTGCGGCACCGTCGAAACCCGTGCAGACCTCGCTATTGTTGGCCGGCTAACCGATGTCCCGAAGGATGTCGTCGATCTGCTTCAGCAGTGCTGGCAGCTTCGTCTTGAGCACATCCCACAGGATGTCCATGTTGACGCCGAAGTAGTCGTGCACGAGCTTGTCGCGCATGCCCGCGATACCCTTCCATTCGACCTCGGGATGTGCACTTGTGAGCGCCGCCGGGAGACGTTTTGCTGCTTCCCCGAGGATCTCGATGTTGCGGATGACGGCGTCTTGCGTCTTGGAATCGGCGAGAAACTGATCGTAGGTGATCTCTACCGTGTAGCGCTGGAGGCGAACGATCGCTTCGCGCATGTCCGCGAGGTATTCCTGCTGCCCTCACTTAGACATGCACGAGCGTCCACTTGATGTCTTCGGAGATCCGGGGCACTCGTATACTCTCGACGCCAACTGGCGTCAGGATGTCGACTCTTCTGCCGAAGAGTTGCACGAGGAATTGCTCAAGGCTCGTGAAATTGTCGTAGGTGGGCTTGGAGAATTCCACGACAAAGTCCAGATCGCTGGAATCCGACTGAGCGTCCTTGGCGAACGAGCCGAACAGCGCGATGGTCTTGACGCTGAAGCGCTCCAGGTTCGGTCGATGACGCCGCAAAACCTCAAGGATGTCTACCTTCGTCAACGCTGTCTTCATCGTAATTCCGCTCACCGTTCAGAGTACCAGAAGCGCCCTCGCGTTTGAATCTCAATTCCGCACTGCTCCGTAGCGGATCTTTAAGGTGGCCGCCGTGTAACGGCCCGGGAGACCCTCGCGGAGTACATTTTTACGAGTGACATCGCCCCGGCAAAACGCGAAAACGGACGCGAACAGACGCAAGCGGGCGGGAGAATTGGATAAGGCTAACCAGCAGGGCCAGTGCGAGTTACGCAGAAGAGCCCGTATTTGTTGGGGTTTCTTGGGTCTGGCTGCAAGACTCCCTCTCTCTCCGCCAGTTCCCTTTCGCTGTTTCTCCTCAGCAATCTGTACGAAACCGCCGAGACTCGGTTTCTCTTAACCTCCGTGTCAGATTCTCGCAGAATTGCTCAACAAGTTGCTGAGTTGTCCCGCCCAATTGGCCTGAGAGACATTCTCGCGTGACATTTCGGCTTCAGGCATAGCGAGAAGAGGATTGCAGGCCATACGCATTCAGCGTATGGTTTAGCCTGTGGAGTGTTTCGAGGCGCCAGCACGAGGTTGACGATTTGACGCCGACCCTGAAGGCCCATCTGCGCACGGCGATCGAGGCGGAACGAAAGACCCGTCAGGCCCGGCGCGGTGAGCGTCGACGGAGATAACCATATGGCAACAAACAAGCTGAAGAAGCGCGATCTCTTTGGTGAATTGATGGAAGGCGTCTCGGCGATGCGCGCCCACCGTGAGGGCCGCATCACGCTGCGCTCGCACCAGATCGAGCGGTTGTCGCTGCCGCCGATCGACGAGCAGGTCATCCGAAGCACGCGCGAACGTCTGCACATGTCGCGTCCCGCGTTTGCGTACCGCATCGGCGTCAACCCGCGCACACTGGAGCGATGGGAACAGGGACGGAGCAAGCCGAACGATCAGGCTGCGGCGCTGATTCTGCTCGTGCGCAAGTACCCGGACACGCTCAAGCGCCTGCAGCACCTCGCCGTGGCGGTGTAACCCAAGGACGCCCAGTTTCCTTTCAGGCGGCAGCCTGTTTCTCCCCCATACTTGACGCGGTCGAGTTGTGCTGCTAGCTTCTGTGTCCTTCGCGGCTTCCGTGCCCGCGGGCACGGCGTGAGTGCTGTCCACCGTTCGCTCGTGAGAGGATCTGACGGAGATTCCCATGTCTGTCGCCGACCGCCGTCTGGCGCCGTGGGCCTTCGCGGCGATCGTGGTCCTCGCCGCCGCGATGCGCCTGCCTGCGCTCGATGTGCGGCCGATGCACACGGATGAGGCCGTCCATGCCGCGAAATTCGCGAGGCTGCTGGAGCAGGGCGTGTACGAGTACGACCCCGAGGAGTTCCACGGACCGACGTTGAACTACCTCACGCTGGTCCCCGCGCGCGTGCGGGGCATCGCGCGCTACGCGGACCTCGACGAGATCACGCTGCGCAGCGTGCCTGCCGTCATCGGCATCCTGCTCGTCGCCGCCCATGTCCTGCTCGTTCCGGTCGTCGGGTTCCGTCCGGCTGCCCTCGCCGCCCTCCTCACAGCCGTCTCGCCCGCGATGGTCTATTACAGCCGGTACTACATCCAGGAGACACTCCTCGTCGCCTTCAGCTTCGGCGCGCTCGTCTCCATCTGCCGCTACCAGCAGAAGCCGCGCGCAGGATGGGCGATCGCGGCCGGGACGTCGGTCGGATTGATGTTCGCGACGAAGGAAACGTGGGTGATCGCGTTCGCGTCGATGGCAGGAGCCCTCGTTCTTGCGCGGGTGCTCGAGCGAAGGCGGCCGGCAGCTCCTCTGCCGGCGGACCGCCGGCGAACGGCTGTTCATCTTGCCGCAGCCGGCCTCACGGCCCTCGCTGTGGCCGGACTGCTCATGTCGTCCTTCTTCAGCCATCCGCGGGGGATCGTGGACTCGGTGACGACGTACACGACGTGGGTGACACGGGCAGGGGGCGCGTCGTGGCACATCCATCCGTGGCACTACTATTTCGGCCTCCTGCTGTCTGCCGGTTCGGACGGCAGCCCGGTCTGGACGGAAGCAGCCATTCTCGGCCTCGCCCTCATCGGCCTCGTCGCGGCCTTCGTGGGGAGCCGCGTCCCGGGCGGTAACGGGTCGCTGCTCGCGTTTCTCGGCGCCTACGCCGTCGTGATGGTCGTCGCCTACGCATCGATCCCGTACAAGACGCCATGGTGCGTGCTCGGATTCCTCCACGCGCTCATCCTGCTTGCAGGCGTGGGCGGCACTCGATGGATCGAGGCCTCGCCGGCCAGGCTGGCAAGGCCGCTCGTCGCCGCGGTCCTTGGTGCCGCCGTCGTCCACCTCGGGTGGCTCGCGTGGGCGGGCAGTGTCCGCTACGCGTCCGATCCTCGGAATCCCTGGGTCTATGCCCACACAGGCACCGGTGTCTTCGAGATCGCGCGGCACGTCGATGCCCTGTCCCGCGCGCATCCACTCCACGCGATGATGCCGATCGAGGTGATCAGCGGCCAGAACCTCTGGCCGCTGCCCTGGTACCTTCGACGGTTTTCAGCGGTCCGATGGGAAACGGCGCCCGTGAACGACGGGATCCACGCCCCCGTGATTCTCACCACTCCGGACATGGAGAACGCGATCCGCCGCAAGCTGTACGAGTGGCGCCGGCCCGGCGAGCGCGAGCTGTATGTGCCGATTTTCGACACCCCCGTCGAGTTACGGCCGCAGGTGGAAGTGCGCGGCTATGCCGCGAAGACCCTCTGGGATGAGACGGTCGTTCGCTGAACCTCCGGAGGTAGAGCCGTGATCGTTGGCGTCAGATTTCCACCACTCGAGCGGGCGCCGTGCGCCGCGGTCGGCGTGCGCCCGTCGGGCCGCGCACCCCGTCGGGCGGGGGCGGCGCAGTGCTCGAACGGATGACGAGCTCGTGCGGGAGCGTGACCGACAAGGGACCAACCAGCTCTCCCCGCAGGACCCCGAGGAGCAGTCGAACCGTGGCCTCGCCGATCTCCTGCATCGGCTGACGGGTAGTGGTCAGCGGTGGGTCGGCGAATCGGGCGAACCGGATGTCGTCAAAGCCCATCACCGACAGATCCTGTGGCACGCGCAGGCCGCGCTGGCGGGCGATCTCCAGCACGCCCATCGCCATCTCGTCGTTGAAACAAAACACGGCGGTGGGACGGCTCTTGCGACCCAACAACCGCCGTGCACCGTCGATCCCGGATTCGATCGAGAAGTCGCCCTGGATCACGGTCAATTGCTTCCGGATTCCCGCGATCCTCGCCCGTGCCAGCGTGCCTTTGAGGCGGTCGCGGCTGAGGGGACTCGCCAGTGGGCCCGTAATAATGCCGATGTTGCGATGCCCAAGCCGGCACAGATAGCCCATGGCCTCGTGGGCCGCCTTGGCGTTGTCGATGTGCGCGCTCGGCACGCCGAGGGCGGGACTGAACTCGCAGCCGTTCACGACCGGTGCGCGGCCGGGCGCGGTCGACCGCACGAGGCGCGCGGCGGCTTTGGGCAAGCGGTGCCCGAGAAAGATGAGGCCGTCGGCCTCCTGCCGCAGGAGCATCTGGGCATATCGATCCTCGCGCTGGACGTCGTGCTGCGTGTCCCCGAGCAGGACCGCGTAGCCGGCCCGCAGGGCGGCCTTCTCGATGCCTTGCAGGATCAGCGCGAAGAACGGATTGGTGATGTCCGGAACGGTGACGAGCAGCTTGCGGGATCGGAGCGTGCGAAGGTTCCGGGCCGCTGCGTTTGGCGCGTAGCCGAGTTCCTCGACGACCTGCTTCACACGCCGCCGGGTTTCCGGGGACACCACCTGCGCCCGACTCAGCGTACGAGATACCGTGGCGGTCGAGACGCCGGCCCGGCTGGCCACGTCGCGGATGGTCGCCGCCGTTCTGAACCTGCCGGAGCCTGGCTCCGAAACACCATGCGACGAGACCGGCCTCGTGCTCATCACCGCTCCCTCGAAGTCGCGCGGGAAGCCGCCGGTGGGCGCGCGCATGCCTAAGGCTATCATGTGCGCCGACGGGATCGGGCCTGGATCCATGGACGGAATCGGGCAGGAACTGAGCCGTTGAAGCGATGCCGCCGCAGCGTAGTTTCCGCTTGCGCGGGATTTTGGGTTATGTTATAAGCCTGCGTGTAATCGGTTACATTGCTAGTAGTCCTTCATTCTTCGTGAGTCGCGCTTGACTGTCGTGCCTGCATGACGCATTCGGTCGTTGAGACGCAACGATTGTTGTACCAGACTCCGCTCATGCCATGACCCTCGAAGGGACGTTTCTTGGTGCAACGACACCAAGGCGAGCGGAGGCTGTTCGATGTGTCGCTGCTTGACGGCGCGACACTCTGGCCGCTGTCCTTGCGGCGCATCGACGTGCTGCTGGAGGACGACGGCATGATTCGTGTCTTCACCGGAGTGCAGTTCAAGGATGCGCGTCTATGCCGAGGCTGGCCCCAACAGCATGCTGCGGCGTTCGTTCAATGACCGGCTGGTCGCCCCGATCCGACAGGGAGACCGGCCGGCGCCTATCCCACCCAGAACCCGTCGTTCATCACGCCAACCGCTCACGTATCTCGAAGAGCTTGGAGGAGGACCTAACCTATGAGTGCGAAGCCAACGTCGAACATCGTCATGGGCTTGTTAGCGGCCTCGTGGCTCCTGGCCGCGCCGGCCGCCGCGCAGTTGACTACCGGAACCGTGACGGGATCTGTGAAGGACGCCCACGGAGCCGTGATTCCGGGCGCCAGCGTCGTGTTGACCAGTGTGAACCGCGGCACGGCTCTCTCGCGCGCCTTCACCAACGGGACCGGCGACTTCGTCATGGTGAACGTGCCGCCGGACTCCTACAACATCACGGTGACAATGGACGGCTTCAAGACGCTCAAGCGCGGCCCGATCGCGGTCAGCGCCGGCGACCGTACCGGGGTCGGTGTGCTGAACATCGAGGTCGGCGGCGTGTCCGAGTCGGTCGTGGTCACAGGTGAAGCGCCGATGGTGCAGGCGCAGAGCGGCGAGCGATCGTTCGCGGTCCCGACCAGCGCGGTCGAGAACCTGCCGATCACCACCCGGAGCTTCGTTGCGCTCGTGTCGCTGGCACCGGGCGTGGCCAACGACACGAGCGGGCAGCAGGTCGGCCGCATCGGCGACCGCGCCTCCACCGGCGGCGGCAACGGCAACATCATGATGGACGGCATCTCGACGATGGACACCGGCAGCAACTCGATCCTGCTGCAGATGAACGTCGAGTCGATCGCCGAGGTGAAGGTCCTCGTGTCGGGCTACCAGGCCGAGTACGGCCGGTCCAGCGGTGTCCAGGTGAGCGCCGTGACCAAGAGCGGCACGAACAAGTTCCGCGGGGCGGCCTACGGCGTCTTCCGGAAGTCGAACTGGTACTCGAACAGCCAGACGAACATCCTGAACGGCGACCCCAAGGCGACGGTGAAGGAGAAGGACCTGGGCTACTCGATCGGCGGTCCGATCGGCAAGCCCGGCGGCAACAACAAGCTGTTCTTCTTCTATGCGCACGAGTTCATGCCCCGGACCATGGGCGGCGATACGGTGCGCTACCGCTTTCCCACCGCGCTCGAACGGGCGGGCGACTTCTCGCAGACGTTGGACAACAACGGCAACCCCTACCCCTACATCAAGGATCCGCTGATCAGCGGCACCTGCTCGGCGTCCAACCAGACGGCCTGCTTCAATTACCAGGGCGTGCTGGGGCGCATCGACCCGGCCCGCCTGTACCAGACGGGCGTCAACATCCTCAAGATGTACCCGATGCCGAATGTAAACGGGGGCACTTACAACTACGAGGTGCAGCGGCCCGAATACAGCCTGAGGGCGAACCAGCCGGCGGTCCGCCTCGACTACCTCCCGACGCCGAAGCTGCGCCTCTCGTTCAAGTACGCCGGGTGGGCACAGGGGAGCGACACGATCATCGGCACGACTCCTGGCTGGAGCGACACCCGTCAGTACAACCCGTTCGTCCGGACCATCGCGGTCAACACCACCTACTCGCTGAATTCGACGACGTTTCTCGAGGCGACGTGGGGCCTCGGGCAGAACTCGCTCACCGGCTGCGCCCTCGCGCAGGGCAGCACGGGCCCGAACGACTGCCGCGCCGGGTTCCCGGTGAACGACAACGCGGCCCTGAAGAACGTCGGCCTTTCGGGTCTGCCGTTCATCTACCCCGACGCGGGGATCGTCAACCTGGACTACTTTGCGTTTCAGGCGTTGAGCGGCGTCAACCCGCCGATTTGGGACGGTACGCGCATCGGGATGGTGCCGAACCTGGCGTGGGGCAGCCGCATCGGCAACGCGCCGCAGAACATCCCGTTCCCGGGCTACCTGAACACGAACAAGACCTGGGACTTCTCGACCAGCCTGACGAAGGTGACGGGCCACCACACGTTGAAGGGCGGGTTCTATACCACGCACAGCCTGAAGGCGCAGCAGCGGCAGGGGTGGCAGGGCACAATCACGTTCGGCCAGGACACGTCCAATCCACTCGACACCTCCTACGGCTATTCGAACGCCGCGCTGGGCGTCTTCTCCTCCTATGCCCAGAACTCGAAGTACATCGAGGGGATGTTCGTCTACACGAACATCGAGGGCTACATCCAGGACAACTGGAAGGTGAGCGACCGCCTCACGCTGGACTTCGGCGCGCGGCTGGTGAACCAGCAGCCGCAGTACGACCAGTTGCTCCAGGCGTCGAACTTCCTCCCCGACAAGTGGTCGAAATCCAGCGCCCCGTACGTCTACCTCGCGGGCTGCGGCAACGGCGTTTACCCGTGCTCGGGCACGAATCGCCAGGCGTTGGATCCGCGCACTGGTGCGCTGCTCGGCCCGAACACCGCCGCGGCGATCGGCACGCTCGTGCCCAACTCGGGCAACGCGCTGAACGGCCTGTACCAGGCGGGACAGGGGATCGCCGACACGGCGTACCTGTGGCCGTCCCTGGTGGTTGGCCCGCGCTTCGGCGCCGCGTACGACCTTACCGGCAAGCAGCAGATCATCCTGCGCGGCGGCGCGGGGCTGTTCTTTGACCGCACGAGCGGCAACGCGGTCATGTCGATCATCGCGAACCCGCCCGCGCTCGAGTCGGTCACGGTGCGGTACACGACCCTGCAGAACATGGCGTCCGGCCTCAGGACCCAGGGCGCCCCGGCGCTGAACCCGTATCAGTATGAATCGAAGCTCCCGTCCACCTGGACGTGGAACGGCGGCGTCCAGCTGATGCTGCCGTGGGCCACGGCGCTCGACGTCGAGTACACCGGTCTGCACGCCTATAACATCGTCGAGCAGCCGGACATCAACTCGATCGACTTCGGCACCGCGTTCCAGGCCGCGTACCAGGACCCGACGCTATCGAGCACAATCCCGGGCGCCGCGGCGGTGCCCACCGACGCCATGCGGGCGATCCGCGGCTATGGCTCGATCGCGATGTTCTGGGACCGCGGCTGGCTGACCTCGCACACGCTGCAGATGTCGGTGAACCGCCGCTTCCGGAACGGCCTCTCGTTCGGCTTCAATGACACGTGGTCCCTCTACCAGATCGGGAGCACCACCGTGAGGCTGCAGCACAACGCCGACGGCAGCTACACCGAGCGCGCCGACCAGGCGAAGGCGGACCAGCTGCTCGGGAAGTACGTGCCGATCACGCACATCATGAAGGGGAACTTCGTGTGGGACATGCCCGATGTCCCGAACAACGGACCGCTGACGAAGACGCTGGGCTATGTCCTGAATGACTGGCAGCTCTCGGGCGTATGGACGGGCAACACCGGCCCCGCCTATACGATCGGTGTGTCCTACGCCAACGGCAGCGGCAACGTGAACATCACCGGCTCGCCGAACTACGGGGGCCGGGTGAGCCTCGTCGGACCGACCGGCTCGGGCTGCAGCAGCGACCCGCTGCGCCAATTCAGTTACGCCGGCTTCGCGCCGCCCGCCATGGGTAGCGTCGGCCTCGAGTCTGGCTCCGACTACGTTCGCAGCTGCTTCCAGAGCGCGCTCGATTTGTCGCTCGCGCGCAACATCAGGCTCGGCGGTACGCGGAATCTGCAGTTCCGGCTCGACATGTTCAACGCACCCAACGCGGGCGGCGTCACGGGGCGCAACGCCACGATGCAGGTGCAGAGCCCGCTCGACGCGACCATGACCAACCTGCCGTTCAACGCTGACGGCACCGTGAACTCCAACCGTAGCCTGCCGAAGAACGCCGGATTCGGCGTGGCGAACGCCTACCAGCTTCCGCGGCGGATTCAGATGCAGATTCGATTCTCGTTCTAGGCCGAGAGAGGTACAGGCATGGCGAACGAAGGCATCTCCAGGCGACATTTCTTCTTTGGGACGCTGCTGGCGGGCTTGATTCCGCGCGTGGGCTTCGGGAGCGTGCCCTCGCTCAAGGCACTGGGCTACCAGTCGCCCAACGAGAAACTGAACATCGCAGGCATCGGGGCCGGCGCCCAGGCGTTCAGCGATCTGCGCCAGTGCGAAACGGAGAACATCGTTGCGCTGGCCGACGTCGACTGGGTGCGCGGTGTCCCGGGCTTCGAGCGGTACGACAAGGCGACGAAGTACAAGGACTTCCGGCAGATGCTCGACAAGGAGGGCAAGAGCATCGACGCCGTGGTGATTGGCATCCCGGACCACATGCACACCTTCGCGGCGCTCTGGTGCATGGAGCGCGGCAAGAGCGTCTACGTGGAGAAGCCGCTGACGCGGATCGCCTCGGAGGCGCGCCTGCTCCGGCTGGCCGCGCAGAAGTACAAGGTCGCGACCCAGATGGGCAACCAGGGGTACTCGCACGAGGCGACGCGGGTCGCCAGTGAGATCATCTGGGCCGGGGAGATTGGGGCGGTCACCGAAGTCCACGCCTGGATGAGCCGGCCGAGCTGGCCGCAGGGGATGACGAAGACGCCGCCGCCGACGCCGGTGCCCTCGACGCTCGACTGGGACATCTGGCTGGGCACCGCGGCCGCCCGCCCGTTCACGACGGGCGACCAGGAGTACAAGGACTTCGTTGCGGCCCGCAGCGCCGCGCGAGGGCGGGGCATGGGGGGCGGCGGCGGCGCGGCACCGGGCGCGCCGGGCGCCGGGCAGGCCGGAGGTCCGCCGCCGGGAGCGGCGGGCGGCGCGCCGGCAGCCGCCCAGGCCGGGCGTGGCGGCATGGGCGGGGGCGAGGACTTCGGCTTCTACCTGCCGTTCAACTGGCGCGGGTTCTACGACTTCGGCAGCAGCCTGATTGGGGACTGGGGCGTCCACATTCTCGGGCCGGCCAACTGGGCGCTCGGATTGAGCCCGGAGAATCTGATCAGCGTGGAGTGCATCAAGAAGGATCCGCTCCCGCCGTTCACCTTCCCGGACGTCTTCACCATCAAGTACGAGTTCAAGGCGCGCAAGGGCATGCCGCCGGTCACGGTCTACTGGTATCAGCACACGGGCGGGGACGCCTACATCCCCAGCGGCATGACGGTCGACGAGGCCCGGAAGGTCCCCAACACCGGCCCGCAGGTCGGACCGGCGAACGCGGGGCGGGCAGGCGCGGGCGGCCGTGCAGGCCGGGCTGCCGCCGGTGGTGGCGCGCCGGGTGCGCCGGGTGCGCCTGGCGGCGGCCGCGCGCCGCAGGGGAGCGGGTACAACTGCATCTTCGTCGGCAGCAAGGGATATCTGGGGACCAGTGGGCGCGGGGAAGGCGTGGGCCTCCTGCCGGGGTCGCGCTGGGCGGACTACACGTTGCCGCCGGCGTTTCTGACGCGCTCGCCGGGACATCAGCGGGACTGGATCCGGGCGTGCAAGGGCGGCGCGCCGGCGTGCTCGCAGTTCGAGATCGCCGCGCCGTACACCGAGTGGCTAGTGCTGGGATCGGCCGCCGTGCGCGTGGACGGCAAACTGCTCTACGACGCGCAGACGGGGCTATTCACCAACAGCGCTGAAGCCAACAAGCATCTCCAGCTCAACTACCGCAGAGGTTGGGAAGTCAAGCTGTAGGGAACCGCGACGGGAGGACATCCAGTGGATTACACGCGACGGGAATTCGGGAAGATCGCCCTGGCCACGGCCACCCTGCCGCTGGCTTCGTGGGAGTTGATCGCCGCCGCCAAGCCGAACTCGACCTTCGGCGGCGTGCAGATCGGCACCATCACCTACAGCTTCCGCTCGCTGCCGAGCAGCGCGGAACAGGTGCTGCAGTACTGCCTCGATTGCGGCATCGACGGGATCGAACTCATGTCCAACGTTGCCGAAAACTACGCCGGCTCGCCGCAGGCAGGACGCGGCGGCGGCCCGGGCGGACCTCCGCCGGGCGCGGCGGCCGCGGGCGGTCCGCCTTCCGGGGGAGCGGCAGCCGGTGGTCCGCCTGCCGGCGCAGGCGCTCCGGGCGGTCAGGGCCGCGGCCGGGCGGCGCTGACGCCCGAGCAGCAGGCCGAAAGGCAGAAGCGGGCCGAGGAACTGAAGGCGTGGCGGCTTGCCGTGCCGATGGCGAAGTACAAGGCGTTCCGGAAGATGTACGAGGACGCGGGCGTGAAGATCTACGCCTTCAAACTCCCGCCGACGCTCGAGATGTCCGATGAGGAGTACGCCTACATCTGGAACGTGGCCGAAACGCTCGGCTCCAACCACGTCACCATGGAACTGCCGACCGAAGATGCGCTGCTCGCGAGGGTCGCGTCATACGCGGCGAAGAGGAAACTGCGGATTGCGTTCCACACCCATGGACAGGGCGGTGCATCGGGATTCGAGAAGGTGCTGAGCGCGTCCAAGTACACGGCGCTGAACTTCGACGTGGGTCATTACTACGGCGTCAACGGCGAGTCTCCGGTGCCGCTGGTTCAGAAGTACCACGACCGGATCGCCAGCCTGCATCTGAAGGACCGGAAGGGGCCCGGCGTCGCCGCCCCAGAGAGCGCCCAACCTGGCGCTGGCGGCCAGGGCCGCCCCGGCGGTCCGAACATGCCTTGGGGGCAGGGCGAAACGCCGCTCAAGGACGTGTTGCAGCTCATGAAGAAAGAAAAGTACAAGTTCCCGGCCAGCATCGAGTACGAGTACCAGACGCCGGAAGGATCCGACGTGCTGACTGAGATCAAGAAGTGCGTGGAGTACTGCAAACGGGCGCTTGCGTAGTGCTTCGACTCGCGCATCCGGTTGCGTCTTCGCGCTCGGCGACCGGTCAGAACGCGCGCTCAGCACTACGTCCTGAGGGAACACGTTCGTCACCGAAATTGTGAATCGAAGGACGTAACGGACGTACACTCACCAAACCAAGGGGACAGACACCGGAACCGCCTGACAGGCGCTGAGGGATACATGGTCTCGATGGCGATTTCGGTGTTTGTTCCAGTTTCTTCCTCTGAACAGCTGAATCCAGTTATGAACATCAGGCGCCGCTGCAAGGGGCGGTGCGCCGGCGTGGCGCACCCGTGGCTGCTCGCCGCGTTACTACTGCTGGCCATGCCGATTCTGGCGGCCGCGCAGGCGCCGCCGGCGGGCGGGCAGAAGCTCGTACCCATCCGTATCGTGCTGCCCCAGCCCATGTTTGAGGGCACGCCTCAGAATCTGAGGGTGCCCAACCTGGAGAAGCCGCGCTATAAGGCGCGAGACCCGTTTCTGGCTCCAGCCGGAGTAGTGAATGTCGCCAGACGCAAGAAGGTGGTCGGCAGCGACATGGCGCCGGTGATCGGCGAACTGGCCATGATCATCGACGGGGACAAGTCGGGGGAGGAAGGCAGCTACGTTGAGCTGGGTCCGGGGCGCCAGCAGGTGACCGTGGATCTGGGGGCCCAGCACGAGATCTATGCCGTGCTGTTCTGGCATTTCCACCAGACTCCCCGGGTATACTTCGACGTCGTAGTCCAGATCGCGGATGACGAGAAGTTCTCCAAGAATGTCCGGACGTTGTTCAATAATGATCACGACAACACGTCCAAGCTCGGTCCGGGCAAGGACATGAATTACGTCGAAACATCGGAAGGCAGGCTGGTCGACGCCAAGGGTTCCATCGCCCGTTATGTCCGGTTGTACAGCAACGGCAACAATGCCAACGAGATGAATCACTACGTCGAAGTCGAGGTTTTTGGCCGTCCCGTCAAGT
Source organism: Acidobacteriota bacterium (assembly GCA_026393675.1). Taxonomy (NCBI): domain Bacteria; kingdom Pseudomonadati; phylum Acidobacteriota; species Acidobacteriota bacterium. The sequence continues at coordinate 196,304 of JAPKZQ010000015.1, forward strand.
GATGGTGTGATGCTCGACGCCATCGATGGGGGCTCCCCGCAACCTTATACGCCCTGTGATATCGCGGCTGCCGTCGCGGGCCTGACGGACGCCGTTGCTTGATTCATGAGCGCATCACGGGAACAGACCACTAGCTCAAGGACGCCAGCATGAACACAACAAGGCTGAGGGTCGGCTTCGTGGGGGCCGGTTTCATCGCACGATTTCAGGCGACGGCGATGAATCAGGTCCGCGGAATTGAACTGGCGGGTGTCCACGCGCAGAAGGGCGCTCCCGAGCTGGCGTCGATGGCCAGGAACCTGGGGCTTGGGGACACGGTGGTCTACGGCAGTGTCCCGGAGTTGGTCAAACACGTGGACTGCGTCGCGATTCTTGCGCCGAATTTCGCGCGCGTTCCCATCATGGAAGAAATTGTCTCAGCCGTCAAAGCCGGGGCGCAGCTGAAGGGCGTGATCTGTGAGAAACCCCTGGGCCGCACCGTCGCAGAGGCGCGGCGCCTGGTCGAGCTGGCCCAATCGGCCGGCCTGCGCACGGCCTATTTCGAAAACCAGATCTTCATGAAACCCATCGCCACGCAACTGGCGCAGTTGGTGCCGGTTCAGAGGAACATGGGTCCGCTTTCCCTGACGCGATCGGCCGAAGAGCACGGCGGACCCCATGAAGGGTGGTTCTGGGATCCGACTCGGCAGGGGGGCGGGGTGCTGAGCGACATGGGGTGCCACAGCATCGCCGTGGGGTGGTACGTGTTGACGCCGACCGGCAAAGGTATCACCTTCCTGCAGCCGCAGAGCGTCAACGCGGAGGTCGCGTTGCTGAAATGGGGGCAGCCTTACTGGCGTGAGAAACTGCTCAAGGACCGGGGCGTGGATTATACAAAGACTCCCGCCGAGGATTTCGCCACAGGAATGGTCACGTACAAGAATCCCGAAACCGGACAAAAAGTGAAGTCGCAATTCACAAACTCCTGGATGTTCGAGAAGCAGGGGCTCCGGCTGTTGATGGACGGCATGGGGCCCGGATACGCCTTTGAGATCAACACGCTGGTGTCGCCGCTCAACATCTTCATCGGCGATGCCGCCGCCGAGGCCATCAAGGACGCCGAATCCGCGCTTGAGAAGGCCACGGCCTCCCGCGGATTGCTGGCCGTGCAGTACAACGAGGCCGATCTCTACGGCTACACGGACGAAAGTGCCGATGCCCTCGAAGCGTTCACCGGCGGTCGCGACGCGATGCTGCCCTGGAGTTACGGTTTGGAGATTACGCGGCTCGTCATGGCGGCGTACCTGTCTGCCGAACGCAAGAAGGTCATTGACCTCACCGATCCGGCAGTTCAGTTGGAGTTGGAGACCTACGTGCCCTTGATCCAGCAGGGCCGGGGCGCGGACGTTCTATTGTGAACCGCTGATTCACGCTGAAGAACCAGAGACGAGACAGCATGGACGATGCCGGCGGTGACCTGACGCCCGCATCGGCATTCAACGGCTGACATCGGCGCTGGCGCATGTCGCGACGGCAGGGTCGTTCAGAGGAGGAAACTGTCATGGAAGAAACGAAAGGGACGAAGCTCACTGCCGCAGTCGCCCTGATGGCTGTGTTCAGCCTGGCAATCTGCTTCATCATCATCGGCGCTGTCTCGGAAGAACTGAAGAAGGCGCTGGCTATTACCAATGACCAGATTGGAAGTCTGGTCCTGGCGCTCTTTCTGACCAGCATGATCGTGCAGCTGATCATTGGTCCGATGCTGGACAAGTTCGGTCACAAGCCTCTGGCCATTCTCGGTTTCCTGGTGGCCAGCGGCAGCATGTTCCTGTTGGCGTTTGCGCCGAGTGTGGGGTGGGCATTCTCTGCCTGCATCCTGCTGGGCGTCGGCGCGATGTGCCTGAACACCGTGGGCAACACGCTGATTCCTGTCGTGATGTTCGAGGGCCGGGACCCGGCGCGCGCGAGCAATTTCGGAAATGCGTTCTTCGGCTTGGGGTACGTGCTGACACCCCTGCTGTTCTCGCTGTTCGCCACGCTGGCCCTGGGCTACAAGACGGGGGTGTCGATCATCGGCGTACTCCTGCTGGTGTTCCTGCTGATAGCGCTCGGCACGAAGTTCCCGAAGGCGTCAACGGGATTCCGGTTTTCGATGGCCGTCACGCTGCTGGGAAAGCCAGCCGTCCTGGTTGCCGCCCTTGCCCTCTTCTGTTACGTGGCGCTGGAAATCAGCATGGGCACCTGGATCAAGCCGTACATGACCGAGATCTTCGGCGGCGACAAGAATCCCGCCGCCGTGAGCAATGCCGGACTGGTGCTGAGTGTCTTCGGGGTGGCCATGATGGTTGGAAGGTTCTTGACCTCGGCGGTGAAGAACCTGACGGCCCTGGGCGGCAAGGTGATCGCCGGCGCCGCTCTCGTCTCGATTCTGGCCGTCCTGCTGATGATGCTGACGCACAGCACGGTCCTCGCGATCATTGCGGTGGTGCTGACCGGTCTGGTTTTCGCGCCCATCTTCCCGACCATCGTGGGGGTCACGTTTGCGAAATTCGAACCCAATCTCTACGGCAGCATCTTCGGCATCGTGTTCGCCGTGGGCTTGCTGGGCGGAACGGTCGTGCCGAAGATTATCGGCAACTTGAGCGTTGGCGCGACGGTCCAGCAGAGCCTGGGCATCGCCGTCGCGATGGCGGCCCTTCTATTCCTCATCGCGCTGTTCATCAGCAGGGTCGGGAAGCAGGCACGATAGGCCACGTCGGGAGAGGACACCATGGCGGAGGACGACAAGAAGGATCAGCACGCCAATCCCAGCAAAGAAGCCGGCAAGCTGATGAATCGGCGCGACGTGTTGCAGGGACTGTCGACGGTGCCGGTTCTGGGTCTGTTCGGATATGCCCTCAACAAGCAGATCGGCTACGAGAAGGCGCAACAGGAAGCGGTGGCCAGCCCCGCGGCTCCAGCGGCGGGTCTCTCCGAGATCAACGTTGCGTTGCTCGGCACTGGCGCTCAGGGAGAGGTGCTGCTCAGCTCCATGCTGAAGATACCCGGCCTGCGTTTCCGCGCGGTCTGCGACATCTGGAAGGAGTACAACCAGAAGCGAACGGTGAACCTGCTAGCGAAGTACAAGTTCGATGTCAACGCTTACGAAGACTATCAGGAGATGATCAGCCAGGAGAAGAACCTGGACGCGGTCGTCATTGCGACGCCGGACTTCTGGCACGCGCAGCATACAGTCGATTGCTTGAAGGCCGGACTGCACGTCTACTGCGAAAAGGAAATGTCAAATACGGTGGAGGGCGCCCGGCGCATGGTCCGTGCCGCCCGCGAGACTGGAAAACTGCTGCAAATCGGGCATCAGCGGCGCAGCCATCCGCGGTACATCCACTGCTTCGAGAAGATCATCAGGGAAGCGCGGATGCTCGGTCGCATGGTCACCGTCAACGGCCAGTGGAACCGAGCCGTGAAGCCCGATCTGGGCGCGCCGCTTCGCTATGCCATCCCGGAGGACCGGCTCAAGAAATACGGCTTCAAGTCCATGGCGCAGTTTCGCAACTGGCGCTGGTACAAAGGACTAGGCGGAGGCCCGATCGTCGATCTCGGGTCTCACCAGATCGACATCTACAACTGGTTCCTCGAATCTCAGCCCCAGTTCGTCGTCGCCAGCGGTGGGACCGATTACTATGATCCGGCAACGCACGAATGGTACGACACGGTGATGGCCGTCTATGAGTACGAGACCAAGGCGGGCAGGGTCCGGGCGTATTACCAGACTCAGACGACCAACGGCAGCCAGGGGTATTTCGAGAATTTCATGGGCGACCAGGGAACCCTGATCATCTCCGAATCGGAAGCGGCGGCTCGCGGCGTGATCTACCGGGATGTTTCTGCGCCGGCGTGGGATCAGTGGATCCAGAAGGGCTACGTCTCCACGCCCAGGGTCCTCGGCCCCAAGCCGGAAGGCGGTGAGGCGAGCCTGGATGTCCGCGAGTCGGTTTCGCCCGACGAGCACCGGATCCCGATCACATTCCGCGACCCCTACCACAAACCGCATTTGGAGAACTTCTTCAATTCCATTCGCGGAAAGGCAACGCTGAACTGCCCGGCCGAGATCGGGTTTGAAACGGCGGTGACTGTACTGAAAGTCAACGAGGCGGTTGACGCCAATAAGCGCCTGTCCTTCACCAAGGACGAATTCAGCGTTTGAGACATGTCATACCTGGCAGGGGATATGGAAGAAGAACGAGTCTCCCGGCTGCAGATGAGCGCCCTGGTCATTCTCAGGGTCGTGATCGGCTGGCACTTCCTCTATGAAGGGGTCGCCAAGTTGATGAAACCCGGTTGGTCGGCGGCCGGATTTCTCTTGCAGTCCCGGGGTCCCTTTGCCGATCTGTTCCGGGGGATTGCCGGAAGCCCGGATGTTCTGGCGGTGGTGAACACCCTGAACATGTGGGGCTTGTCCTGCATCGGGCTGGGACTTATTCTGGGTTGCTTTACGCGCTTCGCTAGCGCCTCGGGCATATTTGTGCTCGGCGTCTATTACTTGTGCAATCCGCTGCTGATTGGCTACTTCTACTCCATCCCGATGGAGGGCAGTTATCTGATCGTCAACAAGAATCTGGTGGAACTGGCCGCCCTGTTTGTCATTCTGGTCACACAGAGCGGCCGGCACGTGGGACTGGACCGGATTCTCCACGTGTGGTTCACCAAGCTGCGGCGCTGACGGGCTCGGGACGAGTGCGGTCTCACCGATCCTGATCCAGTCGCCGTCACTCGGATACGTGGTCTGCGCCTGCCGCGTTCATTTCTCACCCGGCGCGACAGGCGGTGCGATAGGAGACGCGATGAGCTGGAAATCTGCATTCGCAGCAGTCATTGTCGCACCAGTACTCGTGGTGCAGGCGGCGCCCCAGGCGACAGCGCCCGCCGCGGCAGCAGCGACGGCACAGGCGAAACCCGCGGCGGCAGCGCCTGCAAAGCCGGCAACGCAACCGAGGATCGAGGGGCGCAAGGCGCCGGTAATGACGGTCGCCGGGTTGAAGTTCCGCGACCTGAACAAGAACGGCACGCTTGATCGCTACGAGGACTGGCGGCTGCCGGTCGACCAGCGCGTCGCCGATCTCGTCGCGAAGATGACGGTGGCGGAGAAGACCGGTCTGATGATCCACTCGTCGCTCGCCGGTTTCACCGGTCCGAACGGCGAGGTGCTCGGAATGCCGGCGGCTGGGGGCCGGGGCGGCGCAGGCCGCGGCGGCGCGGCCAGCGCTCCAGCGAATCGCGCGTTCGAAGGCGGCCCGAACCCGAACAACGTCGAACCGACGGGGAGCGCGAACCCGACGCAACTCATCACCGAGCGCCACATCCGCTACATCCTGGTCCGCCCCAACGCGGGCGAATCGCCTGACATCACCGCGAAGTTCCACAACGGCCTCCAGGAGATGGCGGAGGCCAGCCGGCTGGGCATCCCGATCGTGTTCAGCACCGACCCGCGGCACGGTGTCGGCCGCGGCGGTGCTGCCGGCGCCGCGCCTGCCAAGCCGACGATCTCCCAGTGGCCCGACCAGTTGGGGCTCGCCGTCGCGCGGGACCCGGCGCTGGTGAAGCAGTTCGGACAGATCGCGGCCAAAGAGCTGAGAGCGATTGGCATCCAGTGCCTGCTCGGGCCGATGGCCGACACCATCACCGAGCCGCGGTGGAACCGGATCAACGGTACGTTCGGCGAGGATGCCAACCTGAATGCGACGATGATCAAGGCGTTTGTCGAGGGCTTCCAGGGCAAGCCGCTCGGGCCGGACAGCGTGATGACCGTCACCAAGCACTATCCCGGCGACGGCCCGGTGAAAGACGGCTACGACGGCCACAACGCGTACGGCAAGTGGTACATCTACCCGGGCAACCAGTTCGACTACCACCTGATTCCGTTCAAAGCCGCGTTCGAGGCGGGCACCGGCGGCATCATGACCGCCTACGGCATCCCGGTCGGGAGGGACACGGTCGGGATTGCGTTCTCGAAGGCGATGGTCAATGAGTTGCTCCGGCGCAAGCTGGGCTTCCAGGGCCTGGTGGTCACCGACTGGAACCACAACATGCCGTGGGGCGTCGAGAAGCTTTCGGAGAAGGACCGGCAGAAGACGGAAGTGCTTGCCGGCGTCGACCAGATCGGCGGCAACAACGATCCCGGCGTCATCCTGAGTAACGTCAAGGACGGCTCGATCCCGATGGCCGTGATCGACACGGTGGCGCGCCGCGTGCTGCGCCCGATGTTCCAACTCGGCCTGTTCGAGAACCCCTACGTCGATCCGGACCGCGCGAAGGCCACCGTGGCCAGCTCGGAATTCCTGGCGGCCGGGTATGCCGCGCAGCAGAAGGCCGTGGTCCTGCTGAAGAACGCCGACGACCTGCTTCCGGCTGCCCCCGGGAAGAAGATCTACGTCGAAGGGATCTCGAAGGACATCGCAGCCACGTTCGGCACAGTCGTCGATGATCCGAAGGCCGCCGACATTGCGATCCTGCGCGTGGCTAGCCCGACCTCCACCTATCCGTACGGCGGCGCGTTCGCCGGCGGCGGCGGGCGCGGCGGTACGGCCACGCCCCCGCCTCCACCGCCGGCGACGCCGTTCGGCATCACCTTGGCCTACGGCAACGCGGCGAACTGGCAGGTGCTCGACAACATCAAGAAGATCGCGGCGACCGGAGCGAAGACGGTGGTCATCGTGAACATGGACAAGCCCGCGATCCTCACCGAGTTCATCGACAGCGTCGCCGGCGTCTACGGCGTGTTCGGGCCCAGCGACGCGGCATTGCTCGACGTGGTGTTCGGCAAGGCGAAGGTCACCGGCAAGCTGCCCTTCGACGTGCCGAGCGACATGCCCTCGGTCATGGCGCAGGCCGCCGACGTGTCATTCGACATGCTCGACCCGATGTTCAAGTTCGGCTTTGGGCTGAGCTACAAGCGCTGAACCGGAGCGGCGGCTCGGCGCACGAATCCTCCAGGCTTCGGAGTTCGGATCGACGGCACGCGGGAGAAACAGATGCGACTTTCAGGCCGGTCTCGATGGCTCACGGCGGCAGCCGCTGTCGTCGTTGGAATTGGCATCTGGGCGGGAGTGGTCCGGACTCAGGGCGATGCCCTGCTCGCGGGCTTCCAGAATCCGCCGGACAGCGCCAAGCCGCGCGTGTGGTGGCACTGGATGAGCGGCAACGTCACCAAGGAGGGCATCAAGGCTGACCTCGAGTGGATGAAGCGCTCCGGCATCGCCGGATTCCAGAACTTCGATGCCGGCCTGAACACGCCGCAGGTCGTAGAGAAACGGCTCGTCTTCATGACGCCGGAGTGGAAGGACGCCTTCAAGTACGCGACCACGCTGGCCGACCAACTGGGCCTCGAAATGGCGATCGCGGGCTCGCCGGGATGGAGTGAGAGCGGCGGGCCGTGGGTCACCCCGGCCCAGGCGATGAAGAAGTACGTGTGGAGCGAGACGCGCGTCGACGGTGGAAGGCCGTTTACAGGTTCGCTGCCCAAGCCCTTCACGGCGACTGGCCCGTACCAGAACCAGGTTGGGGGGCGCGGCGGGTTTGGCGGCGGCCCGGCCGCCACCCAGGCCCCCCAGCCACCGCCCGAGTTCTATGCCGACGCGGCTGTTGTCGCCTATCGAGCGCCCGACAGCGACCGTCCCATGATCGCCTCGTCGCCGAAGGTCACCTCGAGCGGCGGCGCGTTCGACGTGGCCGCCCTCACCGATGGCGATCTGGCGAAAGCCACGCTCCTGCCGGCGGCTCCGGTGGGCGAGCGAGCCTGGATCCAGTACGAGTTTCCGCAGACGGCGACCATCCGCGGAGTGAGCTTCATCACCGCTGGCGGCGGGGGAGGCGGGCGCGGCGGGGGCGCGATCGCCGCTCAGCAGCTCGAGGCGAGCGACGACGGCACCCAGTTCCGCGTCGTGACGGCCATTCAGCCCGGCGCGCGCACCATGGCGTTCGCCCCGGTGACAGCGAGAGTCTTCCGCATGTCCATCCTGACGCCGCAGCCACAGCAGAACCAGGCGCGCGCTGGTGCGGGTGGCGCGATTGGCGGCGGGCAGGCCGGCGCACAGGGCGGCGGGCGGGCGCAGGCACCTGCGGTGCCGGCCGGGACGCAGATCGCCGAATTCGTCCTGCACACTGCCGTCGTCAACCGGTTCCAGGAAAAAGCCGCGTTCTCGGCAGCGACGAACATCTATGCGATGGCCACCCCGGCCGTTCCGCCAGCCGAAGCCATCCGCAAGGCGGAGGTCGTGGACCTGACGTCGAAGATGCGCGCCGACGGCACGCTCGACTGGACGCCGCCAGCCGGAAACTGGGTGGTGCTTCGCATCGGGTACTCGCTGACCGGGCAGCAGAACCGTCCCGCGTCGCCCGAAGCCACCGGCCTCGAAGTGGACAAGCTCAACAAGGGCTACGTGAAGGGATATTTCGACAACTATCTGGATCAGTACAAGGACGCGACCGGCGGCCTGATGGGCACTCGCGGCCTGCAGTACGTGATCACGGACAGCTGGGAAGCCGGCGTGGCCAACTGGACCAACGACATGATCGCCGAGTTCGCGAAGCGGCGCGGCTACGACATCAAGCCATGGCTGCCCGCGCTCACCGGCCGCATTGTGGAGAGCGCCGAAGCCAGCGATCGCTTCCTGTGGGACTTCCGCAAAACGCTCACCGAGATGACCGCGGAGTACCACTACGACCAGTTGACCGACCTCCTCGCGGCGCGCGGCATGGCACGCTACACCGAGTCGCACGAAAACGGCCGCGCCTTCATCGCCGACGGCATGGAGGTCAAGGCGAAGGCCGCCGTGCCGATGAGCGCCATGTGGACCGCTCAGGCGAACCGACCCAGTTCGCAGTTCGACGCCGATATCCGCGAATCGGCGTCGGTCGCGCACATCTACGGCCAGAACCTCGTCGCCGCCGAATCGCTCACCGCGGGCAGCGGGGCCTGGTCGTTCTCGCCCGAGACGCTGAAGCCGACTGCCGACCGCGAACTGTCGATGGGCCTCAACCGCTTCGTGATTCACACATCGGTCCACCAGCCGGTCAACGACAAGATCCCCGGGCTTGGACTCGGGCCGTTCGGCCAGTGGTTCACGCGGCACGAGACCTGGGCGGAGCAGGCGAAGGTGTGGACGACGTATCTGTCCCGCAGTTCCTACCTGCTGCAGCAAGGGAAGTTCGTCGCCGACATCGCCTACTACTACGGCGAGGATTCCAACGTCACCGCCCTGTTCCAGGGCAACCCGCCGCCGATCCCGGCCGGCTACAACTTCGACTACGTGAACTCGGACGTGGTGAAGAACCGCCTGACCGTCTCTCCCGCAGGCCTGCTCACGACGGCCACCGGGATGAGCTACCGCGTCCTTGCGCTCGATCCGAACAGCCAGCACATGCCCCTCGCCGTGCTTCGCAAGGTCCGCGACATGGTGATCGCGGGCGCGGTGGTCGTCGGGCCCAGGCCGATCGAATCGCCCAGCCTGTCCGACGACGCGGCCGACTTCAAGAGCATCGCGGACCAGTTGTGGAGCGGCACAACCGGAAAGGGCAGGGTCCTCACCGGCAGCATCGCCGACGCCGTAACATCGCTGAAGGTCGCGGCCGACTTCGAGTATACGAAGCCGCAAGCCGATACGGAGCTGGCCTTCGTGCACCGCCAACTCACGGATGGCGACGTGTATTGGGTCAGCCACAGAAACGCTCGCGCTGAGGACGTCGAGGTCACCTTCCGCGTCCAGGGCAAGGCGCCGGAGCTCTGGCACGCCGAGACGGGTTCGGTCGAGCCCGCCTCCTACCGGACCGTCGATGGCCGCACCATCGTGTCGTTGAGCCTGCATTCGAACGATGCCGTGTTCGTGGTGTTCCGCAAGGCGGCCACGGCGCCGTCGCGCACCATCGCCAGGCCCGTTGAAACGAAGCTCGCGTCGGTTGATGGTCCGTGGGACGTCGCGTTCCAGCCGAATCGCGGCGCGCCCGCCAACGTGACGCTGTCCGCGCTCGCGTCCTGGCATCAGCACAGCGATCCCGGAGTGAAGTACTTCTCCGGCACTGGCACGTACACCAAGACCGTCCAGGCTCCGGCGGAGTGGTTCCAGTCTGGCGCGCGGCTGTGGCTCGACCTGGGCGATGTGAAGAACATCGCCGAGGTCACGGTCAACGGCAAGGCGCTCGGCACGTACTGGAAGACACCGTTCCGGGTGGACGTGACGTCCGCGCTGAAGCCGGGCGCGAACACCCTGGAAGTCAAAGTGATCAACCTGTGGGTCAACCGGCTGATCGGCGACCAGCAGGAGGGCATCACCACGAAGTACACCTACACGGCGCAACAGTTCTACCGCGCCGATTCGCCACTGTTGCCGTCCGGACTGATCGGGCCCGTGCAGGTGATCCGGTCGTTCGGCAAGTCGCGCGAGTGATGAAAGACGATCCGATCCGCCGTGCGGGATGGCCCCGCAGAGACGCGCTGAAGGCTATCGCGATGTTGGCCTGTCTTGGGGGTGGAATCTCTTAGGACTTCGCTTTCTTCGGAGATTTCGACTTGCCAGCAGTGTTGAGCGCGACCGCCTGGCGAACAAGCGCCTTGAAGGCGGACTCGTCAACGCCTTCTGCTTCGTGGATGTCGATCGCGCGGCGCGCGTTTCCGTCGAGACTCGAGTTGAAGAGACCGGCCGGATCCTTCAGAGACGCGCCCTTGGAGAAGGTAAGCTTCACGACATTCTTGTAGGATTCGCCCGTGCAGATGATGCCGTCGTGCGACCAGACCGGAACGCCCCTCCACTTCCACTCCTCGACCACCTCAGGGTCAGCCTGTTTGATGAGACCGCGCATATGGGAGAGCGTCTTGCCCCTCCAGTCGTCCAGTTCCTTGATCCTCGCGTCGATCAGCCGGGAAGGGGATTCGCCATTGGCCGTTGCGCTCTTCTTCATCGTGTGTGCACCTCATTCGGCTGGTCTTCCATCTTGCGAAGGCACCAATGACTATCCGCCGGTGCAGTGCCCGTGGGGGGTGCGTCAACGGTAGCCGAACACGGGCGGGAACATGACAACCACCAGTGCCGCCCATCCGGCGTACACGGGCAGATAGGCGATCTGCCATCGCTCGAGGACGGCAAACGAGCCCCGGTGACGCAGGAAGCACGCATAGAGCCACGCCGACCACGCCAGGTTGACGAGCAGAATGAGATTCTCGCCCAGAGCCGCCACTCGGTTGGGAGTGAAGCCAAACTCGGAGATGCGGGCTGCGATCGCCGCGAGCGCCACCCCATCGACCACGAGCGCGCTGACCACGAGCAGCAGTTGCAGGCCGTCGAACAAGTCGGGCGGTGCCTGCGGGTCGCGCGCGGAGGCAGCGTAGAGCACCAACCCGACGACGACCGCGAGCAGCAAATCGAAGCCGATCAGCACCTCCCGCTTCACGTTGATGGGGCTGCCTGTCCACGCCATCGTGGCCAGAAACACCAGTAGCAGCACTGTGAACAGCGGCGTGAACAGCTTGGTCAGCACCGGTGCCATGTTCTCGATGACACCTTGCTTCGCCTCCACGAGCCAGGATCCGATGATGACGGCCCCCATCGCCCCGCACGGGATCAACCAGCCCCCTATGAACCACTCAGGGTTCATCCCGATGGCCTTGAACATCATCACCGTAAAGCCGGTGAGGACGCCGCCGCCGAGCGCGATGAGCACGTAGTAGATCGCCAACTCGCCCGAGAACCGGACGAAGTTCATGCGCCCACCATCGTCGAACCAGCGGCCTCGGACATACGCGAAGCCGATGGCCATCCAAAGGGCGATTGGCAGGTGCAGAATGGCCAGCACCTCAGTGTTGCTGCCCGGGCGGAAGGGGAAGACGTTGGCGAAAACAGCCCCGGCCGCGAAGGGCAGCGCGAGCCAGAGGCCGCTTGCAACGCTTGAACCACGCTTCCACACGAAATAGGTCGCGAGCAGTGGGAACACGAACAGGCTGGCGTTCCGGGCGTAGAACGGATCGTCGCCGCCGCCGAGCCGAAGACCGAACAGCGCCGGTACCTTGATGGCCAACGCCGCAGCGACGGCAAGGCTCAGGACGACGAGCGTCTCGGCGTGTGCGGTGTTCGCCGACTCATCGGCAGCGTCGGGGGCAATGACCAGCTGCTTCCACAGCCGCTCGGAGTGCGCGCGTGCAAACTCGCGTGACAGCGCATCGAGGCTGCCCATGCGCTTGACCGCAACTAAGAAAGCTTCATCCCCTGCCAGGCCGGCCTCGGTGAGCGCCACCAGCTGGTCGCGCAGATGTCCCTCGAGCTCCTCTACGTCGGGACCGTGAAGGGCCTGCCGGCGGCGTACGTACGCCCGCCACTGCGCGATTTGCTCCTCGAGCGGTCGATCGGCGAAGGTCGTCATGCCGTGCACGCCTCCATCCAGATACCCCGCAGGGTACCGTCCACGGCCTGCCATTGCTGCCGCTGGGCTGCGAGTTGCGCCCGGCCCTGTCTAGTGATCCGATAGTACTTACGCCTGCGGCCGTTCTCGGACGCGGACCACTTCGCCGCGACATGGCCTTGGCGCTCAAGCCGGTGCAGCACGGGATAGAGCATGCCGTCGGTCCACTGCAGGTGCCCGCCTGACAACTCGGTCACTCGCTTGATGATGGCGTAGCCGTAACTGTCGCCTTCGGCAAGGATGGCGAGCACGAGCGGCGTGGCGGAAGCAGCGACCAGGTCCTTACTCATGTCCATACGTAGAAGTCTTATACATTGTTGTTCTATGTAAGTCAACAACCTGAGGTCAAGCCCCTCGGTTGATGGAAGCACGTAGGCGGTTGGATAACCGCGCTGCAGTGGAAGTCGACACCTCCGGCGCGGCAAATCGGTCCTGTGTAACGCCGTAGTGCTGAGATGACTCGGGAGGGCTTCCCCTTCCTTACAGTCGAGCCTCCAGTGCAGGCAGGACGACACCGGCCGGTCCACGCAGCACGATGTCCACGGAATCGGAAAGCGGCGTCGGCTCGACGTTGATCTCGATGGTGGTGGCGCCGCTCATGCGAGCCAGACCAGGCAGAGCCGCGGCCGGGTGAACCAGGCCGGAGGTGCCGATGACGAGCATGACATCGGCGGCTTGCGCCTCGTCGATGGCGGAGCTGAGCACCTCAGCGTCCAATGATTCACCGAACCACACCACGTCGGGGCGCAACAGGGACCCGCAGGCGCAGCGCGGCAGCGCGTTGGGTTCGGGCGACGCATACGCAGGAGCCAGCCGGGTCTTCCACGGCGACTCATCGAGCACGACGCCACAGCGCCTCGCACAGACCGACCGCCAGATGTTGCCATGGAGTTCCACGACCCTCGCGCTGCCAGCCTGCCGGTGCAGGCCGTCGACATTCTGTGTCACGAGCGTGAACGCAGGCAGCCGACGCTCCAGCCTCGCCAGACATTCGTGACCCGCGTTGGGTCGTGCCTCGGCGATTCGCTGGCGACGCCAGAAATACCACGCCCAGACTAGAGCTGGGTTACGGCTGAAGGCCTCGATGTTCGCGAGATCCTCGGGGCGGAACTGCCTCCAGAGTCCTCCCGGTCCTCTGAATGTGGGGACACCGCTTTCGGAGGAGATTCCGGCGCCGGTCAGCGCGACCACGCGACGTGCTCCGGCTATCGCCTTCGCGGCGCGTTCGAGGGTGTCAGCCGTTGTCTGCTCGAGTGCCATCGTCCTGGTCCAATGAGCGCTCTTGACGAGGCGCCCGAGCGCATCAGTCCTCAGGCGGCGCTTCGCGGAGCGCGCGCTCGAGCAGGTCTGAGACGCCGAGAATCCCGGCGCTCTCGCGGAGGTAGTCGCGGTCGTCTAGATGGCGCGCGACCAGCAGAGCCGTCTCGATCGGGTCGATCGGCCTTGTCACCGGGAGATTACCCCAGCCGCATCGGGGTACGCGAGGCGAGCCAGATGCGTCCCCAGCACGATGACGGCAACCCCCAGGAAGTGCTCGCGGGATGACGCGTCAGGATGGCGCTGCCTCACCCCTGCGCACGTCATGGCGTAGGCCGCGCGCGTCAGCCCCGTCACCATCGCGGCTTTCTGCGCGGCCGACATCTGCCGCCACGATTCGATCTGTCGGCGCTCGACGTCCGGTGATGTGTCAAGGCTGAGCGACGTCTGCGTCACGTCGGCAATTATAGCAGTGCTGGCAGGACCCGAGTCCGCGTTGGGCGATGGCGCTCGTCGGTGTGGTGCTGGGCTTCACCCCTGCGTTGGGGGCGGGCTTGGGCTGGTTCCGCTTTCGAGGACACTTCGCGAGTGCCGTCCGGAAGAAACTCCCGCAGGTTCTCGACGCCGGATGAAGGCCAGTTCGACGAAAAGCTTGTCGAAAGGCTACCGGGCGAAACGGGATGCCACCATCCCCCGCCGTTCGACGATGCTCACGGCGAAGGATGGTGGCGGGCACTTACGTGCCGATCACAAGAATCGAAAACGAACCCGGTATCGCCGGGCCTTGGCCTCCGCGGCCAACCCATTGGCCGGTTCGTTTTCGTTCGAGAATCCAGCTCCCATCTGCTAGACTGCCCCGGCCCAGCGAGTGGCAATTTGGCGTCGACGCGGGAACTCGTGAGGATCGGTCCGTCTAAGCTGACGGCACTGAAAGAGCATCCATATGGCCGACGAGACGGTGGTAAGGGACAAAGTCCTGAGCGAGCTCAGCAAGGCCTCCGGCGTTCCGAAGACGAGGCTGAAGGACGAGATGAAGCTGAGGGACGATCTCCAGATTGCGCACCAGAACTACGTCACTCTTGCGCAGAACCTCCGGTCGTTCATCAGGGAGAACAACTTCCAGCAGACTCTGCTGCTCAATGAAATCGACACGGCGGCGGCCACGGTTGGCAGCGTCTTCCAGCTTGTCTTGAAGAGGGTCAACGGATGAAAGCAGCAGTTACTATGCTCGTTCTCCTTGCGATGCCTTGGTCCGCGGCCTCGGCACAATCAACGGAACCTGGGCAGCGTCCGTCTCCAAAGAGCAACCCTGAACAGAGGGCCGCACCAGCAGCCGGGAACCTGTCGCCTTGGGAGCAGTTCACAAAGTACTTCCAGGTCCGAAAGGCCTTCGACGGCGGCAAGGACGAGAACGAGGCCGGTGTTTTTGGAATCATCGCTCCAGGAAAGGGTTCCCCGACGTACTGGCTGGTCGATGCCGGCGTTCGGCTGACACCTCAGGACAAGCCACTGAACAAGCAGGGCAACCTCGAGCTGTTCTACTACCCGTCGGTCGAGTGGCACCACATGAGTGCGGAGCCGCTTCTCAAGCAGGATGCGGCAAACAAGACCGGCGCAGCGTTCAACACGGAGCTCTGGTTTCCGCCAGTGACAACGTTCCACATCCGCACGTATCTCGCAGGCAAAGCTAGCCTCCAGCGGAATTTCATCAAGGACACGACCGAGAACTCGGTGACGCTCGTGCTCGGGGCATGCGCCGAAGGCGTGGTGACGCAGGGAGTCGGATGGGAGAACGGCTTCCGCCCGTGCGCGGAGCTTACGTACAACGGCGCGCGGCGCCTGCGCTATTATCCCTACGTCGGCTACGAGCATTACGGAAAAGTGGCAATCGCGTCACAGACGACCACGTTCGCGCCCGCTTTCGACGGCTCGCTCTTCCTGATCCGGCTTCAGGCCGACGCGTATCCCTTCAACAGCGAGGCCCTGCCCGGCGATATTAAGGGCTTCGTCCTGAACTTCGACTACGCGTACCGACGGATGCTCGACGACAACCCAGGTCTCGACGCCCGAAACCTCAACATGCTGAAGCTCGGGGCCACCTACTTCTTCGTCAAAGGTCAAGTCGCTGGCGTCGGCCTGACTATCGACCTCGGTCGCTCGCCGGCCGTCAACTTCGTCAGCCAGCGGCGGGTGGTGCTGGCGTTACGGATCAAGACGAAGACTTGATGGCATCTGAAGGATTCGAGCGTCGTACACTCCCCTGAGGATCGATCCCGCAACATCGCCGACCGTCCGCTCGTTCATCGAGCAGCACTTGGACATGCAGTTGCATGACGTTCACTGTATGGTCAGGCCCGCGGACTCCCTTCTATCGATGGCGCAAGGACGTGCACCAGTACGGGCCGGACGGCGTGCGGCCCGTGAACGGCGATCCGGGCGGGCATCCCCACCGCTGTGTTCCCAGGGTATAATTCCGCACCCTGGAACAGTTGGCATGTCCGCGCCCATGGCCGCGCGGCGGATCGAGGAGGGAGGACATCGATCATGGCGGCGAGACGGCTCGAGTTCGAAGCGTTGGCGGCCGCGCGAGAGGTCATCGACGGTTACGATAGCGCCAGCGATCAGTGGACATTGTCCTTCGAGAGTCCGTTCTGGCACGCGGTCACACACGCCCAGTCGCTGGGCCGGCGAGGGGCGGGCCGGCGCATCGCCCTCATTGATTCCGGATGTGATCTGACGATTCCGCGACTTCGTCGCGTGGTTGATCGCCTGACATCATTCGTGCCCGATCCGGCCGATCACGATGAGCTGGGACACGGCACGGCCGTGGCGCTGCTCATCAGCGAGGTCGCGCCGGAATGTCGGTTGGACGTGTATCAGGTCGCGCGAAACGGGACGCCCGACGACGCTGCGGTCGTGGCGGCGCTCCGCGCGGCGGGGGCATCGTCGGCCGATGTGGTCAGCGTGAGCCTCGCGGCGCGCTCGCCATTCCAGTTCACTCGAGATCAGCTCCAAGAGGCGATAGCGGCCGGCGACGGCTCGGGCAAGAGATACGCGTTCGAACATCCACCGTGTGCCGTCTGTGCAGCCGCCATGGACGTAGCAGGGCGCGGCAAGATGATCGTCGCTGCGGCCGGGAACGCGTTGGACTCGGCGTGTTGTCCCGCTCGCGCCGACGGCGTGGTCGCGGCCGGATTCGAAGGGCGCGACGCGCGCACCACGACATTGGAGGACGGTGGCAAGCAGGAAGTCGCGTTCGCCGCCGCACCCGCGGTGGCGCAGTCGCTCCTGACTGACATGTCGCTCGCGGAAATTCCTGGCGTGTTGGGCACGAGCTTCGCGGCGCCGCTGATCGCCGGCGCCGCGGCGATCGTGCTCTCGCCAGCCGAACTGTCGGCGTACGTCGCGAGTCAAGCTTTGGCGGCGATGCCGCAATTCCTGCACGCGCTCATCAAGACGTCGCGCGCCGACGTTCCGGCCGAGTCGGTCCGACAGATCGGCGAGTGGTACATGCGCGCGCAGCAACGATTGCCGCATGTGCATTGTGACTATCAGGCGCGGCTCAATCCGGCGGTCGCCTGCACCGATCCGGCCCAGTGCGCCTCGTGTGGGATTTTCGCCGAATCGATTATGGTGAATCACGGCTTGTGGCTGCTGGAGACCGGACGGCTCGAGTGGGGCAAGTCGCTGTTGGAAGCGGCGCGTCTGGTGGCGCCGTGGAGCGCCGACGCAACGGCGAACCTTGGAGCGATCGCGCGGGAACTGGGTGACATCACGGGCGCCATCGAGCTATACGAGCGTGCGTTGGAGTTGCGGCCCGGTTTTCGCGTCTACACGTCCGAGCTGAAACGGCTGCGCAACCGTCTGCCAGCGGCCGGCCGCTGGTGGTCGCGCTTCTGGTCGTAATAACCTGGTCGAGACGCTCTTGGAGAGGTGAGTCACATGTCACGATTGGTCGAGCTGAAACCCGCCGAGGCCGTGCCCAGCCGTTTCGAGTTTGCCGGCGCGGAAGCCGGTTGGCAAGAACGCGTGAAAGAGTACGGCGAGCGTATCGCGAAGTACGTGCCCGCCGAAGTGCTGGCGTTCTATACCGCTGCCGTCGAGTTGATCCTCACCAAAGGGGGTATCGATCATCGCGGCTTCCGCCTCTGGGCGTTCGCTGTCGTCGGTCTGGTGGCGTGGATCGGCACGCCGCTCTATCTTGGGATGTTCACGAAAAATCGCCGGCAACGACGCGTCAATCAGATCGTCGCATCGATCGCGTTCGGCGTGTGGGCCTATTCATACCCGGCGGGCTGGTTTGCCGAGCAAGGTTGGCACGATCCGGTCGTCGGGGGTCTACTGTTGCTGTTCTTCAGTTTTGCCAGTGGGTTCTATCAACCCAGAGCGATACGCTAGTTTAGTCGTTGAAACAGCCTCAGGAGAAACCCGACCGCGGCGGCTTGCGCCAACGAACTCAAGGACGGTCGACCGAGTCGAGCCACTCGTTCCTGAATCGCGGCGAGTGACATTTTGAGTGGCATTGCGCTGGCACGTCCCGAAATAGGGAAGCTGCCGCCTACCGCCTGGCCCAGCGGAGTTTCGCGGCGCTGGCGCGCGGGTTCGAGCGGCACTCTTCGGGGTTGGGCCGGACGACACTGTCGGCAATCGCGGTGTACAGCCCGTCGTGCAGCCCGGCCTGAAAGGCCTTCTTCACACGCCGGTCCTCGCCCGAATGAAACGCCACGATCGCCACACGTCCGCCCGGATTCATGCAGTGCGGCAAGTGCCTGAGCAGCGTGTCGAGGGCGGTGAACTCCTCGTTCACCGCGACCCGCAGGGCCTGGAATACCCGGCGAACGGATTGCTCCCGTTCTTCTTCCTTGACGTGAGGCAGCGCCGCGCGAATCACCTCCGCCAGGGCGGTTGTCTGCTCGAGGCTTCGGCCGGCAAGCGCGTCGGCCAGGGCCAAAGCATGCGGTTCGTCGGCATTCTCCACCAGGAGTGCCGCCAGTTCTGCCGGCTCGATTCTGAGCAGCAACGCCGACGCAGGCTGGCCCCTGTTCGGATTCATCCGCATGTCGAGGGGCCCTGGCGTCTTGAAGGAGAAGCCGCGGCCTGGCGTGTCGAGTTGCATCGAAGAGACGCCGAGGTCCGCCAGAAGACAGTCCGCACCGACCAGGCCCTCCGCGGCGAGAGTCCCAGGCAGACCCGCGAAGTTTGATCGCCGCACGACGAACATGTCCGGGCCGAAACCCAGGCTTCGCATCCGGGCCTCGGTCTTCGGGAGTTCCAGCGGATCCACCTCGAGCCCAAGTAGCTTCCCGCCCGGTTGGATCCGCTGGAGAATCGCACGCGCATGGCCCCCATAGCCGAGCGTGCAATCGACGGCGGTTTCTCCCGGTTGCGGATCGAGCGCTTCCAGCGTCTCGGCGATCAGGATCGGGACGTGCGTGCCGGCGGGTGTCTTTCCAGAGGCGAGCACCTTGTCCACCGTATCGGGGTATCGCTCCGGGTGGTGCTCCTTGTACTTCTCGTCGAACCGGCGCGGGTACTTGCCGGCGTATCGCGGACGGCGACGGTGGGGCGTAGAAGTGTCGCCGGTCACAGTTCGTTGTGCTTGGCGTTCGAGCCTCTGGCTTTGTCCACCGGGTAGAACAGGATGCCACCATCCCCCGCCGTTCGACGATGCTCACGGCGAAGGATGGTGGCGGGCACTTACTTGCCGATCACCAGAATCGAGAACGACCCTGGGATCACGGGACCCTGGCCCCCGCGGCCTCCGGCAGGTGGCGGCGTCGGTGCCGGCCCACGCTCGACGCTCATCGTCAAGATGTGGTTCGTCTTGCTGTCGAACGTCAGCGTTCGGGCACCCATCATCGTCTGAAGATTCTGCTCGACCTCGAAACTCGTCGGGCTCTTCTCCTTGACGACGGTCATTGTGCCATTGCCATGCGAGCTGAAGGCTTCCATCGTCGCCGGGTTGAACACCGCACCGTCGGAGCCGCCGGCGAGCGGCAGGCTCGTGATGATCTTGCCGTCCTCGGAACTCAGAATCACCATCATCGGCTTAGGCGGTGGTGGCGGCTGTGTGGGCGGTGCGGGCGGTATGGTCTGTGCGGGGGGCACGGGCGGTGCGGGTGGTACTCCAGAGCTGGCGCACGCCGCGAAGAGCACGTGATTCTTCGCATCCAGGGCGAGCCCATTACACCTGCCCTTGTCGCCGAACGGATAATGCCCGGTCGCCTTCATCGTCTTGGCGTCGACGGCCGTGACGCTTCCCTGCGCGTCCTGCATGACAACCCATAGATTGCCTTTGCCGTCGGCCACGCCCTGCTCCGGCACGCCGCCCAGATCGATCGTGCCGAGCACGGTACCGTCTTTGGAATCGATCACCGTCGCGTCCTTGGTCGGGTGACTGAAGACGTAGACCCGGTCGTTGAACGCATCGAAGAGAATGCCGTCCGGCGAGGCGGCGCCCACATCGATCTTCTTGATCAGCTTCAGCGTCTTGGTGTCAAACATCGAGACCGGTTTGCTGCTGGAGAAGCCGTGGCCTGACTTCGGGTCGACCACTACGCCGTTGCCTCCGGTGTCGGGAATCTCGCCGACCGGATCGAGCGTGTCGAGATTGAAAGCCGTGATCCGGCCAGGTTCTGCGGGCGTGGCAGGCGTGGTGTCGGTTGCCGGAACCGCTCGCCTGCCGCCACGCGGAATGTACAGCCGGCGTCCGACGACGTCGGCATAGATATAGTCAGTGCCACCTTCACCGCCGACCTTAGCGGTCTTGAGCACCTTGTACGGCCCATCGGTTCCGGCCTGCTGGGCCAGTCCCGCGGACGTGAGTAGCGCGATCGCGACTGCGGATACCAAGAGAACTCGTCGCATAAAGGGCCTCCTTGAACGAGAAACGCGATAGAACACGAAGCGAGCCATCTACGAGGATCGCACCGGTGAGACTCTGCGCCGCGGTTTCATCGGAAGGCCGGCTCACCCCGGCGCGGGACCGTCACTCCGATCCCACGCTCATCGGCGCTCTCGCACAAGAGCGCAGCCGCCGCACCATGCTGAACCGTCATCCCGCCACTGTCAAACCGACCGCGCATCGTCGCTTTGAGTTCTTCCACGTAGAGTGTCGCGACTGGAAATGCCATGTGTTCGAGGGCCGCTCGCCCGCACCGGATTCAGCAGTGTAGCAATCTTCATCACAACACACTCGTCTGAAGAATCGGTGAAGTCACGTTTCGCCGTTCCCAGATCACCCATCACACGTTCACGTGTCCTGACGTGGCGTTTCTGTGTCATAGCGGAATTGAGCTCTAAGAGCTATGCTTGCAATTGAACCCTGAAAAAAGAGCTAATGCGCGTCGGGTTTCTCGCGTTGGTGACTCCTCGCCAGTTCATCACCGTCATGCCGTGGACGATGTATGGAGACATGAGCGAGGAGGACCTCGGCGAGATGTACGAGAACCTGCGGACGGCCGAGCCCGTCACGAACGCGGTCGACAAGTTTTTGCGCCCGCGGCCGGTGTGGGCGATACAATCGATGTCACACAACGCTTGGAATCTGTGACGCGCACCTCCCAGTCCGAGTCGCGCCTCCTCATCGCGTCCGAAGACGAGACGCTCCGCCTCGCCCTGTCGGAGCTTTTGCACCAGCACGCTCCGGAGGTGATGGACGGGCGGCCTGCGTCGGTCCTGGCGGCCGTTGACGGTCGACCGAAACTCGAGCTGCTGATTCTCGTCGAGAGCGGACTGGATTCGACGTCGGTCGACCTGCTGCAGACAGTCAAGGAACGGCGTGACGATCTGGCCATTCTGCTAGTCAGCGCGCACCCGACCATCGAGCACGCCACTCTATCGATCCGTCGCGGCGCGGAGGACTATGTTCCCGTCCCGTATCTGGAAGAGATCGTCCGCAACGAGGTTGCCAGAATCCTCGAAGCGGCCGAATTGCGCGATCGCGTCGCGAACCGCGATCGCCTGATTGGCTCGCGCGACGGGTTCGAACGCATCATCAGCCGGTCGACCTGCATGCGGCCGGTGTTCGACCGCGCGAGTGCCGCGTCGCGAAGCGATACACCGGTCCTGATCATCGGTGAAACCGGTACGGGGAAGGAGTTGGTCGCGCAGGCCATTCACGCGAGCGGCCGACGCTCGAAACGCCCGTTTGTGCCCATCAATTGTGCCGCCTTGCCGCGCGATCTCGTTGAAAGCGAGTTGTTCGGCCACCGGCGTGGCGCCTTCTCCGGCGCGTTCACAGATCATTCAGGTCTCTTCGTCGCGGCGCACGGCGGAACCCTGTTGCTCGATGAAGTGGGGGAACTGCCGCTCGGGGTGCAGGCGAAACTCCTCCGCGTGCTACAGGACGGTGAAGTGCGTCCGGTGGGCGGCCTCGAGAGTCGCCGGGTCGACGTGCGGATTATTGCGGCCAGCAATCGGGGCCTGGCGGCTATGCGCGACAGCAAGGCGATGCGCCAGGACCTGTTCTATCGGCTTTCCGTGCTCGTGATCGAGATTCCGCCGCTCCGAAAGCGTCGTGAAGACCTGCCGCTTCTGACTGAGCACTTTCTGAGCATGATCCGCGCGCGTGGCGGCCATCGCGTTGAAGCGATCGATCCACAGGCTCTCGAGCTGCTGTCTGAGTATCACTTCCCGGGCAACGTTCGCGAACTCGAGAACATGATCGAAAGCCTCAACGTGGCGCTGCCACCCGATCGCGCGATTATCCGCGCCGAAGACGTCCGGGGGTGGTTGCGCCGGCGCGGGATCTCGACTGAGACGGGAACCGGCGACGCGCGGCACGTGCCCCTCAAGCTCGACGACCTTGAAGCGTGGGCCATTGCCGAGGCGCTGCGACGTTCGCTCGGCAACAAGAGCGCAGCGGCGCAACTGCTGGGAATCTCCAGGGACACGCTCTATCGCAAGCTCCACGAGCTCGGTCTCCATACCGAAGTGTCCGATCCTCGGGCATAGCCTGTAAACGACAGGCTACACGGTGGTTATGCCGGTGGTGTCAGAAGATCTGACACGGACCGTTCGGCGCGTGGTGCCGGCCTGAGCGCCCGATTCGGAGGAATCCCAGCCATTTCCTCGTGATCTTCTCAGCCGCCGCGTCGGCTCGCGTCTTGCTCTAGAACTAGTAGCTCTTGTCACGAGGGCCGGCACTGATACTTGCGAAAGAGGCGATCATGACTCGACTCGAAAGGACGCGACGCGTTGTCGCAGGCGCAGTTCTTGTGTGCCTGGCCCTCGCGGTGACGGAATCCACCGCGCTTGCGGTTCCGGCGTTCGCACGAAAGTACCAGACCAGTTGTCAGACGTGCCACATTGTCTTTCCGAAGCTCAATGCGTTCGGAGAGGCGTTTCGCCTGCGCGGGTATCGGATGCCGGCCGAAACCGAGGAGATGGTGAAGGAGCCGCCGGTCAGCCTCGGCGCGCCCGCCTACAAACGTCTGTGGCCGCAAGCGGTATGGCCCGGCGCGATCTCCAGCCACACGCCGCTGGCTGTCAACGTGAAGCTGGCGGATGTCAACACCTCGTCGCTCAACGAGGACGGCACAGTCACGAGCGTGAAGAACGATCTGCAATTCCCGCAGGAGGTGAACGTCTTCGGGGCCGGGACGCTTGGGGACCACGTCTCCTACCTTTCCGAGATCACGTTTGGTGAGGGCTCCGACGGGTCGGTGGCAGTCGAACTCGAGCACGCCAGCATCCACTTCGATTCGCCGTTTGGTCCCGAGGATCTGTTCCACTTCCGCCTGGGCAAGTTCGCTCCCAACCTCGCCGACGGCTTCCAGGAGATGTGGATTTCGACCGATGCGGGTATCGACTCGCTGTTCAATTACAATCCCATTGGGTTCAACGGAGGCACGGGGCTCGGCGCTGACGCGGTCAGCCCAAACCCGATCTCGCTGCCCACGCTCGTTCGCGGCATCGAAGCGTACGGCATTATCCGGCATCGCGCGCTGTGGGTGGCGGGCATCGCCAACGGCGTCGGGCCTGGCTCCAACGACACCACCGGCCGCTTCGACGGGAACAACGCCAAGGACGTGTACGCGCGCTTCGACTACAAGATCGGCGGCATGGGGTTCGACGGCGACATGGGCGGCCATCCGATCCCGGACAAGAACTGGCAGGACAACTCGCTGCGCCTCGGCGTTTTCGCGTACCGCGGCGACGCCAGTGGCATCAACTTCCCGTTCACGACCGACAGCGGCCTGATGACGAACATCCAGGACGTGCACTTCCAGCGGACCGGCATCTACGCGAGCCTCTTCACCGGGGATCTCAACGTGTTCAGCGTGTACCTGCACGGGAGTGACTCGCTTCAGGTGTTCGATGCGGGAACGGCCGCGCTTCTGAGCACCGGCGTACCGGACTACCACGCGTGGTTTACGCAGGCCGACTACCTCTTGTACCCGTGGCTGCAAGCAGGGCTCCGGTATGAGACGGTGACGCCTGCCGATCGCAGCGTGCCGACCCTGAAAACGGGCGTCGCCAACCTGAGTGCCCTCATCCGCGCCAATGTCAAAGCGATGGTCGAGTACCAGCGCGATCTGCGGCAAGGCAAGAACCACTCGTTGAACGCGGTGCTGCGATTCGCGTTCTAGGTGAGGAGGAATCCTATTATGTTTCGCCATTCCGTCGTCATCGGGTCAGTGTGCACGGCGATCGTGCTCGCGTATGTGGCATCGCCAATTGGCGCCAGTGACAGCATCACGGGCGTCGTCAAAGTCACCGGGTTGGCGTCCAGTGCCGATGCGGTCGTCTACATCCAGCAAGCGCCGGGTTCCTTCACGCCAGCCAAGCCCGCCCAGATGGACCAGCGGCAGATGCAGTTCGTTCCGCACGTCCTGCCGATCGTTGCCGGGACGACGGTGAAGTTTCTGAACGGCGATCCGACGCCGCACAATGTCTTCTCGCCTGACAACGAGAAGTACAACCTTGGCACGTGGCCGCAAGGGCAGAGCAAGGACTACACGTTCAATAAGTGCGCCAAGACGCCGTGCGTGTATACGCAACTCTGTCGCGTGCATCCCGAGATGGAAGGCTATGTGGTCGTGCTGCAGAACCCGTTCTTCGCCGTCACCAACAAGGAGGGACACTACCAGATCGACAACGTACCACCCGGCAGCTACACGCTTGCCGTGTGGCACGAGAAGGCGAAGGCACAACCCAAACCCGTGATCGTCGAGGCCAGCAAGCCGACGACGGTCGATTTCGTGCTGGGGCGCTGAAGGCGGGATTCGACATGGCCAATCGAGAGTACGCGACGGTCGTGCCCGACCTTCTGTACTTCCTCAATCTCATTCCCTGCCGCACCGCCTGCCCGGTGCACACGAACGCCGGCGCGTACGTCCGCGCCGTTGCGGAGGGGGACACCGCGCGCGGATACCGGATTGCCCGAGCACCCAACCCGTTGACCTCGATCTGCGGTCGGATTTGCGCGCATCCCTGCGAGTCGGAGTGTCGCCGCGGCGTCATCGATCAGCCAATCTCCATTCGCGCCCTCAAGCGGACGTTGACCGAGCGGCACGGGGTCGAAAACACACTGAACGCCCAACCGACCGCGTTGAAGCCGCTGCAGCTAGCGGTGAGGAGCGTGGAGGGGGCCGCCCGTGTCGGCGTCGTCGGGGCGGGTCCGGCCGGCCTCAGTTGTGCGCACGATCTGGCGTTGCTCGGCTACCGCGTCACGTTGTTCGACGCCGCGCCGGTTGTCGGCGGCATGCTCTACCAGGGCGTGCCGGAGTACCGACTGTCGCGCGATCTGATTCGCGCCGAGGTCGATCAGATTCTGTCGCTCGGCGTCGAGCTAAAGCTGGAGTGGCGGCTCGGCCGGGATTTCACGGTGGGCGATCTGCGCCGCAACGGGTTTGCGGCGGTATTCCTCGCGCTCGGCGCGTCGCGGGGCCGCGACCTGGACATTCCCGGCCATGCTCTCGACGGCGTCATCAATGGCGTCGACTTCCTGCTGAATGCAAACCTCGGGTATCGTGTCACGCTCGGAGAGCGCGTCATCGTCATCGGTGGTGGCAACGTGGCGATTGACGTCGCGCGGACGGCGCTGCGGTACGCGGCGTCGGAACAACGGCCGGAGCTGCCGGGCGGCGCCGAGCAACTGCTCCAGACGTGGGGGTACGACAACGCGTTCATCGATGCCGCCCGGACGGCGTTGCGCCTCGGTGCGCGGCATGTTCAGTTGGTGTCCCTCGAGTCGCGGGTGCAGATGCCGGCGCATCCGGACGAAGTGCGCGAGGCTGAAGAGGAAGGCATCACCCTCGTGCCAGGTGTAGGACCGAAGGCGATTCTCGGTCACGAGGGGCGGGTCGTCGGACTGGAAACGCTCGACGTGGCAGCGCTGTTCGATGCAACCGGTCGGTTCAATCCCACCTTCACCCCGAGCACGGAGCGGCGCCTCGATGCTGACACGATCATTCTGGCCGTCGGGCAGCAACCCGACACGAGCTGTTTGGAGGCAGATGCCGACATCGAGATCACGCCGCGCGGGTTGATCAAGGTCGATCCGCGCACGCTCTCGACGACGATGCCGGGGGTGTACTGCGGCGGCGATCTAGCCTTCGGGCCGCGCATCGTGATCGAGGCAGAGGCTGACGGCAAACGTGCCGCGCTGGCGATCCACGAATCGCTCGGCGGCGGAAGCGTCCCGCGTGCACACGCGCGGTTCCGTCCGATTGCCTTGGACCGCGCCGGCGACCGCTACGACCGGATCCCGCGCCAGGCCGTGCCGAGCCTGCCGGTGACACGGCGCACCGGCTTCCGGGAAGTGGAGGAGGGCTACAGCGAGGAGCAGGCCCGCCTGGAGGGGTCCCGCTGTTTGTGGTGCAACGTCGAGACGATCTTCGACTCGGACAAATGTATCCTGTGCAGCGGCTGCGTCGAGATCTGTCCCGAGGCCTGTCTTGCGCTTGTTCCGGCGTCGCGACTGCGCGGCGGTCCCGAGATCGCGGCCGTGCTTGACGGGATGGACGGTGGCGCCGACGCGGGCGCCATTGTCAAAGACGAAACGCGATGCATCCGGTGCGGCCTCTGCGCGGAACGCTGCCCGACCGGTGCGATCACAATGGAAGCGCTCGAAATCGACGAATCGCCGCAAACAGCACTCGGGCTGTATCACGAATCCATGAACGAGGTGCGGGCATGACGACCGATCGGCCGCGACTATTGGAGCGACCGGATCCCGTGCGGCGCAGCATGTTCGCGATTGGCTGTATCGCCATCGGTGCCGCGACGGCAGGCTTTCTCGCCGCGACGTTGCGGTTTTTCGTGCCTAATGTCCTCTATGAGCCGTCGCGCAGGTTCGACATCGGGCCGCCGTCGGGTTTTCCGCCCGGCGCGGTCACCTTCCTGCCAGACCGGCGGCTATATGTGTTCAACGGGACAGACGGCTTCTACACGATCTCGTCGGTGTGCACACATCTGGGCTGCAACGTGAAGCGCGGCGGCCCGGGATTCGCGTGTCCCTGCCATGGAAGCCAGTTCAACGAGAACGGGCAGGTCGTGCAAGGGCCGGCGCCGAAACCGCTGGCGTGGTACTCGCTCAGCCTCTCGCCGCACGCGCACCTCGTCGTCGACCTGGATCATCCAGTCACTCCCGAGTTTCGCCTGCGGGCCTGAGTGGAGCGCAAGGTGAGTCAACCAATGCGGCACAGACTGGCAGTCTGGTTCGACGGCGTGCGCCGTTCTGTCTGGCGTATCGGGTGGCCCGTGACAGACAAGGACCGCGCCGCCGCGATGATCTCGAGTCTGTTCCTGCACATCCATTCCGCACGCGTCAGCCGCCACGTGCTGAAGCCGACCTACACGTTCGCGTTGGGGCTCGTCTCGGGAATTCTGTTCATCGTCCTCTCGGTGACCGGCCTGGCGCTGATGCTCTATTACGTGCCGTATCCGCCGGAAGCGTACCGGAGCATGAAGGATTTGCAGTTCGTCGTCACCTTCGGGATCGTGTTGCGCAACATGCATCGCTGGTCGGCCCACGCGATGGTGGGGGTCGTATTCCTGCACATGTGCCGCGTGTTCTGGACCGGATCCTACAAGCCGCCGCGCGAGTTCAATTGGGTCGTCGGCGTTTTGCTGCTGCTCTTGACGCTTGGCTTGTCGTTCACCGGATACCTGCTGCCGTGGGATCAGCTCGCGTTCTGGGCCATTACCGTTGGCACCAACATCGCGGCGTACGCGCCGGTCGTTGGCGATCAGGTGAAATTCCTGTTGCTTGGCGGCCACATGATTGGTCCGATGACGCTGCTGCGCTTCTACGTGCTGCACTGCGTGATCCTGCCGCTCGCGATGCTGCTGCTCATCTCCCTGCATGTATGGCGCGTGCGGAAGGACGGATTGAGCGGCGCCGAGATCTCCGCGTCGCCCACGGAGGAGCGGGCCGGTGTCTTTCCGGCGTCCGCGAAAACCTACGGGCTTATGGGCCTCACCACACGCCCGCGCGCATCCGTCGAGGCGCGCGATCCGAACGATGAAGTGTTCGCCTGGCCGCACTTGTTGTATCGCGAGCTGTTGGTCGCCCTCGCCGTGATTGTCGTGCTTCACGTCGTCTCGTTGGTGTTCATGGCACCACTCGAGGAGATCGCCGATCCGACGCGCACGCCCAACCCCGCGAAAGCGCCTTGGTACTTCCTCGGGCTCCAGGAGCTGGTGCACTACTCGGCGCTGGTGGGTGGCGTCATCGTCCCAACGCTGATTGTGCTGGCACTGCTGGTCCTTCCGTATATCGACCGGGGCACATCGGGCTCTGGTCGATGGTTTGCGCCAGAGCGGCGCCTGGCCAATTCGGTGTTCACCACGCTCGCTGTGGTGAGCGTCGTGCTGACGGTCATCGGGACGTTCTTCCGCGGCGCCAACTGGGCGTGGGTGTGGCCATGGAAGTGAAGCAGATTGCTCCCGCGCGGCTGCACATTCTGCTCGCGTGCCTCGCCGTGGCGTTCCTGCTGATCTTCTCGTGGGTGTTGCTGCGCGAGGGGACCGCCGAGTGGCGCACGACACAGGCGCAATTCGCCAGGCTCGAAGCGACTGTCAAGAACCCGCACCAGCTCGCCCAGGCCGCCAACGTCGGCGGCCCTCACCAGATCTGGCTCGAAGACCTCGGGCGCGTCGACCGCTGCACCACGTGCCATCTCGGGATTGACGATCCCGCGTTTGCCGTCGTCCCTCAGCCGTTCACCGCCCACCCAGGCGCCTGGCTGACGACGCATCCGCCCGACCGGTTTGGGTGCACTGTGTGCCATGACGGTCAGGGCCAGGCGACCGACTACCGCGCCGCCGCGCATCAACCGCAGGACTTCGAACTGCGGCCGATGCGGCCGCTCGAGACGATCGAAGCCAACTGCGGCACCTGCCACCGCGCCCTCGACCCGCCGGACGCGCCGCGCCTGGCCGAAGGCCGCCGGCTGATCATCGAGTCTGGGTGCGTCTCCTGCCACGAGATCCCGGGCTTCGAGGGCGTGACGTTTAGCGGCCCCGCCCTGGCGAGCATCGGCTACAAGGTCCGGCCCGAATGGCTGCGCGCGTGGTTGAAGGATCCGAAAAGCTACCTCTCGCAGTCGAAGATGGGCAACTTCCGGTTGTCGGACGTGGAAATCGCCAGCCTGCAGGCGTTCCTGCTCTCGCAGCGGGCGGAGGCTCCGCCCGACAGCGCCGGCGTCGACTGGTCGAAGGCCAGCGCGGACAACGGGCGCGCGCTCTTCGGCGAGCTGCGCTGCGTGAGCTGCCACGCCGTCAACGGGCGCGGCGGCACGATGGGGCCCGAACTGACGCGCGTCGGCGACAAGGTGCGCCGCGCCGGGCTCTTCAGCTTCCTGAAAGATCCGCATCGCACGCAGCCGGATACGCCGATGCTGCAGTACCGCCTCACCGACGACCAGGTGCGCGATCTCACAGCGTTCCTGCTCGAGCAGTATCGATCGACCGATACGCCCGAGTCGGCGCCGGCCGCCTATCAGGACGCGCGGGCGGTGGCGGCGGGACGGAGCGTCTTCGAGAAGCGGGGCTGCGCGAGCTGTCACCAGCTCCCGGGCGTGACCGAGTCGGGCCGCATCGGCCCGAGCCTGGCCGGCATCGCCGATCGCGACCCCGACCAGCTGCTTTACGGCAGCCACATCGTGCGGCACACGACCGAGAACTACATCTTTCTGAAAGTTCTCCTACCCAGCGCGCTCGGTCAACCCTCGACGATGCCGACGTTCTCGTTCACGCCCGCCCAGGCGGCGAAGATCGCGCTGGCGCTGGCGGGTATCCGGAAGGCTGACCTGCCGGCCTCCTACGTGCGAAACCGCCAACCGCCGGCGCCGTACCGGCCGGCCGGCCGTTTCGGAGAGCTGGTGGACCGATACCGGTGCCTGAGCTGTCATTCGGTCGGCGGGTACGGCGGCGATCTCTCGACCGTTCCGCTCGATCGCATCGGCAGCCAGTTAAAGCACGACTACATCGCGTCGTACCTGCTGAACCCCGGGGCCGTGCGCGTCAGCCTCGAAGCGCGCATGCCGGTGTTCCACATGGCGCCCGACGAGGCAAAAGAGGTCGCCGACTACTTCTCGAGCGTCTTCCTCGACGACGAACTGGAGCGGTACAACGCGCGTTTCACGCCGGCGGAGGCGCGCCACGGCCAGGAGCTCTACGGGCAGCTCGGGTGCGCAGCATGCCATCAGCTGGGGACGACCGGCGGGTACGTCGGCCCGGAGCTGTCGCACACCGGCGAACGGCTGAAGTCGGGGTGGATCGCCGCGTTCCTCACGGCGCCGACGCGCTACAAACCGGGCACATTGCAGCCCGATTACGGGCTGTCGAGCGCCGATGCGCGTGCGCTGACCGCGTATCTGAGCAGCATCGGTGAAGGCGCGGCGGGGAAGATGGGGGGTACGCGATGAGGTATGCGCGCCGATCGGTGACAGCGCTCGCGCTGGTCGGATACGCCGTCGCGATGGCCGCGCTGGTGGGCTGCAACCGGCCGGCCGCGCGGCCCGGCGATCCGCTGCTCGATGCGATTCGCGCCGAAGAGCGGGGCGCGGGCAATCTCACCTACGCCGAGAGCCAGGGCAGAGCACTGTTCGCCCACTACTGCGCCACCTGTCACGGCGACGAAGGCCACGGCGACGGTCAGAACGCGTCGAATCTGACGCCACCGCCGCCCGACCTGACGGTGCCGAAGAACGTCAGCGACCAGGCGCTCGTACGGAAAGTGATTGCGGAGGGGAGTGCGGCGGTCGGCCGCTCACCGCTCTCGCCGCCCTGGGGACGCAGCCTGAGCCGCCAGGAGATCGACTATCTGACCGCGTACTGTCAGGCGCTCGGCCGAAAGCCGCCGAAATAGTCGGCACACGCCAACTCGCTCAGTTCCCTGCCAGGTCGCCACCGCCGATAGCGCGCTCGCGACGACGACGATCACTTCCGGGTCCATCGGTGCCACGCCGTACAGCACGGTGACCAGCGCGTGGCGCAGGCCGATCAGTCCCACGAAACTGAGCGCGACACCGATCGCCACGATCTTGACGCCATCGCGAAGCACGAGACCGAACACCTCGCCGTCTCGCCCCTCTTCCGCGAGGGAGATGTCGATCGATTCTTTGTGGACATCCATCCCCACGAACATGCTACGTTTCGCCATGACGGCCTGAAGGACTTCTCCTTTTGCGGAAGACCTTGATGTCTTCAAGGCGTCATGTTCGGGGACCACTTCTCGGATGGCGCAACGCAGGTACATGAGCGCGCCACCAAAGATAGAAGCACGACCTGACATGAACATCCTCGTTACCGGCGCGACCGGGTACATCGGAGGGCGACTCGTCCCGCGGCTCGCGGCGGCCGGACATCACGTCATCTGTCTGGCGCGCGATCCGCAGCGGCTGGCCGGACGCCCATGGCCGGATGTCGACGTCCGGCAGGGCGACGCGCTCGACGCGAAAACGCTCTGGCGGATTCTCGTCGGCGTGGACGTCGCCTACTACCTCGTCCACTCCATGGCGACCGGCGCCCGTGGCTTCGGCGAGCGCGACCGGGTCGCGGCTGAGAACTTCGGCACGGCGGCCCGCGTGGCCGGCGTCAAGCGCATCATCTATCTGGGCGGTTTGGGCTCGGACGACAAGCCGCTGTCGGCCCACCTGACGTCACGGCACCAAGTCGGGAACGTGCTGCGCGCGTCAGGTGTGCCTGTGACGGAATTTCGCGCTGCGGTCGTAGTCGGTTCCGGCAGCGTTTCGTTCGAGATGATCCGCTACCTCACGGAACGGCTCCCCATTATCATCACGTCGCGCTGGGTGACGACGCGCTGTCAGCCGATTGCGATCGCCAACGTGCTGGAATACCTGATGCGCTGCCTCGACGAGCCGCGTTCGATCGGGCGAACGTTCGAAATCGGCGGGCCCGACGTCCTGACGTATGGCGACATGATGCGGGGGTATGCCGCCGCCCGAGGTCTCAAGCGCTACCTGATTTCGCTACCCGTGTTCACGCCACGTCTGTCGTCGTGGTGGGTCGATCTCGTGACGCCGATTCCGGCGGCGTATTCACACCCACTCATCGAGGGATTACGAAACGAGGTCATCGTGCGGGATCCGAGCGCGCATTACGTCTTCGACATCCGGCTCATTTCCTACGCCGAAGCCGTTCGACGGGCGACCGAGCGTACCCGTTTGGGCGAGGTCGAAACCTATTGGGCTGGCGCGCGCGCGGGACTCCAGCCCGGCGTGACCCTGCGCGTTACTGAGGGCATGGTCTCTGAGGAGCGGCGCGTCGGGTCGGCCGCGGCACCCGCCGACGTGTACGCGGTGTTTGCCGGCATCGGCGGGGCGCGTGGGTGGTTCTACGCCGACTGGCTCTGGCAACTGCGCGGCCTTCTCGATCGGCTCCTGGGCGGGGTGGGCATGCGGCGCGGGCGGCGCAGCCCGGACGACCTGCGTCCCGGCGATGCCCTCGATTTCTGGCGCGTGGAAACGGTGGAACCGAACCGGCTCATCCGCCTGCGCGCTGAAATGGGCCTACCCGGATTCGCCTGGCTGCAGTTTGAGGTCCAGCCCCGACCCGCGGACGGGACGCTGCTGATCCAGACCGCGTTTTTCGAGCCGCACGGTCTGTTCGGCCTCATCTATTGGCACGCCCTGTATCCAATCCACCAGCTCATCTTCTCGGGACTCGCCCGCGCGATCGTCCGGCGTGCTGAGGCTCGGACGAACCCGCGTTAGCACGACCTTGTCAGATTCAAGGATTCGCACTTACCGACCCAGCATTTCGTACTCAGGGGCGGTCCACGGCGAGGGGGCGAGCGGAATCACGGTGGTAACATAGCACGCAGCCAGCGCCAGTGAAGATCCGGCCCCGTGCGGAGAAGGTTCTGCGCGAACCGTTCAGCGCTCGCCTCGGCAAGGAAGGAAGACCCGATGTCCACAACGACCCAGATGATTCCGGCAGCCGAGGCGTTGCTACTTCAGTCGCTCGTCAGCCCCACCGAACACGGAATCGCCAGTCGCGTGCTGGCGAAGACCAGTGGCGGCAACATCACACTCTTCGCATTTGACGCGGGGCAGGGACTCACCGAGCACACGTCGCCGTTTGATGCGCTCGTGATGGTCCTCGAAGGCTCACTCACCCTCACGATCGGCGGCACGCCGATTCGCGCGACGCCGGGCACGATCGTGCGCATGCCCGCCGACGTTCCGCACGCGCTCGATGCGCCTGAGCCGGCTCGAATGCTGCTCATCATGTTGCGGGACCCCAAGGTGGCGTAAAGGGCCCGCTGGCACGGCATCGCACCTTTTCGCTCCATGCTGCGCTGGCTGCTGGCCGAGCCGCTTCGGGGACTCTTGACAAGATCGTCGACGAGGGGTATATTGTGAATTAGAATTCACAATCGAGAGAGCAAGGTGAGGGACGGATGGCTGAGAAACGGGACACCGAGATTCGCCGCGAGCAAATCGCCCAGGCCGCCCTGTCGGTGGTCGCCGGCAAGGGCGTGCGGGGGTTGAGCATCGCGGCCGTCGCGCGCGTCGTCGGCCTCGTCCCGTCGGCCCTGTACCGACACTTCGCGGGCAAGGATGCCATCCTCGATGCCGTCCTCGACCTCATCAGCGAACGGCTGACCGACCACGTCACCGCCGTCACGCTGGCGCATCCCGACGCGCTCTCGCGCCTGCGCGACCTGCACGGCAGGCACATGGAGCTGATTCGCAGCAGCCATGCGATTCCCCGCATCGTGTTTTCGGAGGAAGCCTACAACGGCAATCGCCGCCACCGGGCCAAGGTGGTCTCGTTGGTCACGCGCTACCTGGCGCGCGTCGCCGAGATCATCCGGCACGGCCAATTGCAGGGAGAGATTCGGCCGGATCTCGACCCAGAGGCGGTGGCCACCTTGTTTCTCGGCCTGGTTCAGCCGCCCGCCTTGCTGTGGCAGGTGAGCGGGGGGACGCTGGATCTGACGAAGCACAGCGACCAGACGTGGATGCTGTTCAGCGAAGCGATTCGGCAGCGCTGAGGAGCTCCTTTTTTTGCCAGCGTAGTGAATGACGATTCATATAATAGGGCCGCGCACCTGAGAGCAGCGGCCGGGTAGGGAAGACGGAGGCACGAAGATGTTTAAGCAGGCAAGCGGCCGCCGGGAGGAGAAGACATGAAACTCGTCGTAGCGCTCCTGTGTGGGATCACCGCCGCGTTGCTGTCGCCGAGCCCGGCATCGGCCTGCCAGGACGTGCCTGCGTCTCGGCCCGCTGCATCGGTGCACCTGCGACTGGATGAGGCCGTGGGCGCGGCCCTGACGAACGCGCCCGCCCTCGCGGCAGCCGACGCCCAGCAACGGGCGGCCCGGTGGAAGGAGCGGGCGATCGCCCGCAGCCGCTGGGGCCAGGTGGACGCCGTCGCGCTTTACTCGCGCTACCAGGACGACCAACTCCTCCGCCCGATGGCCATCCAGCTGTTCGGGCCTGGGGGCTTTGCCGCGCTACCCTGGGACCGTGATCAGTTTCACTATGGTCTGACCTTCCAAGTCCCGCTCTATCTTGGGGGACGGCTCTCGGCCACCGTGGACGTCGCCCGGCTCCAAGCCGATCAGGCGGCGCTGCTTCTCGAAGGTTCCCGGTGGGAGGTGCGGGCGAACGTCACGTCTCTCTACACGGCCGCTCAGGCCCTCGAGGTCGTTATCCGAGCGCTCGACCAGAACCTCGCTGCGCTCGACGCCACCAGGCTCAAGGTGGTCCTGATGGTCGACCAGGGCCGGCGTCCGGGTCTCGACCTGCTGAAGCTCGATGAGGAGATGGCAGACGCGCAAGCCCGCAGGGCGGGCCTCGTCGCTGACAACACCCGGGTGCGCAGCCTCGTGCTCGCTCTGGCCGGTCGTGACCCGTGGCTTACGCTCGAGGTCGATCCCCTGCCGCCCGGCGAGCCACAGCTCACCCACGGCGGCTCCGAACTGGAGGCCCTGGTGCGGGACAGCTCACCGATCCGCCGCGGGGAATTGGCCACCGCACAGGCCGAAGCCGGCGTCAGGGTGGCGCGCGCGGCGATGCGTCCGACGGTAAGTGCCCGCGCCAACCTCATGCAGAACTACGGTGTGTCTATGGGTGACCAGCTCGGGACATGGGATGTCTCGGTCGCGCTCTCCGTGCCGCTCTTCAACGGAGGCGCCCGATCCGCGGAACTCGCCAGCGCTCGAGAGACCGAGCGCGCGGCCCGCCAGGCGGCATTGAAGGTTCGTCTCGACCGCGAGGCGCAGGTGGTCGATGCCCTGGCGCGCTTCGAGGCGAGCCGCCAGGCCGTCGTGGCCGCTCGCGCCCGGATCGCGTCGGCCGCCGAGGCGGCGCGCATCGAACAGATCAGGTACGACACCGGCGCGGGTACTGTCGACGACCTGCTCCGGGCACGTGCCCACGAACTGGCGGCGGCAAGCGCTCTCGCCCAGGCGCGGGGCGACCAGTTCGCCACCGCCGCCCGGATCAACGCGATTGTGGAAAAGGAGGTGGTGCAATGAAGGCGACGCGCATCGGTGGAGCGGTCTTGGCCGTGCTGCTCATCACGGGTCTTGTCGCGGTGCGTGTGCAGCGGGTGCGCGAGAAGGAGCACGCGCCTACGCTGGCACCCGCGCCCGTGGTTGTGGCCGTCGCCCGTGTGCGGGCCGGCCAGATGCAGGACGCGCGTCGTTTCCTGGGCGAGGTCGCCGCCCTCGAAGAGGCGCCACTCGCCGCGCGAATCGTGTCCCAGGTCGTACGCGTCACCGTGCGGGAAGGTGACCCGGTCCGTCGGGGCCAGACGTTGGTCGAGCTGGACCCCCGTGAGCTGGAAGACGCGGTCGCCGCTGCGGAAGGGACGGTTACCGCGGCGAGCGAAGGCGTCGCCGCTGCCGAGCAGGGATACGCGGCCGAGCGAGACGCGACGGCCCGCGATCAGGTGCTCGTGAACGCCCGTGCGATCGCGCGTGAGCAGTGGGACCGGTCCCAGGCCAGCCTGGCCGCGTCCCGAGCTCGGTTGGAGTCGGCCCGAGCGCAGCTCACCACGGCGCGCCGGACCCTCGACTCGGCGCGGACGCGACGCGGCTATGCCGTCATCCAGGCGCCATTTGATGGCGTGGTGTCGGCCCGGCATGTCAGCCCGGGTGATCTCGCTGCGCCCGGCAAGCCGCTCGTCACGGTGGTCAGCACGGCCAGGCTCAGCGTGCGCGTGAAGGTCCCGGCCGAAAGCGCCGAGTCGATCGCGGTCGGAGCGACGATCCGCGTCGAGACGGCCGGCACGTGGCAGCCGGTCCACGTGTCGCGCGTCTTTCCGGCGATGGACGCGTCGCGCCTGGCGACGTTCGAAGCCGATCTGCCCGGGTCGAACCTGCTTCCGGGATCGACGGTGTCAGTCGAGGTGCCACTGCCCGCGGTTTCCGGCCTCCTTCTTCCGGCCGACGCGGTCCTCGAGAGCGAGAGAGCGCACATCGTCTTTGTGGTCGCTGGAGGGAAGATCCGCATGGTGTCGGTTCGCCTGGTGGCCCACGACGCGGCCGGTGGCACGGTCGTGACGGGTGCGTTGCGCGAGGGCGACATGGTGGTGGTCGGCCGCCCTTCGCGGCTCATGATGCTGACCGACGGAGCGGCGGTGCGCATAGGGGAATAGGCCCCGATGGCTGATTCGAATCCGAGAGGCTTTCCATGTCATTGGTTGCCCGCTACATCAATCGTCCGCACCTGCTGACGTCCCTCGTCCTCCTGGCCGCCGTCGTCGGGTTGGTCGGCTATCGGCAGATGCCGGTCAATCTGTTTCCCGACTCCGAGCGGCCACAGATCGCCGTTGTCACCGTCGTGCCTGGGGCGTCGGCCGAGGATGTGGAAGCCGAGGTCAGCCGGCTCATCGAGAAGGAGTTGTCCACGATCGAGCAGGTTCGGCGCGTCACGTCGGTGAGCAAGGACGAAGCCTCGACCGTCACGGCCGAATTCGAATATGCCAAGGGACTCGACTCGGCCGCCACCGACGTCGGCAATGCGCTGCAGAAGGTCAAGGCGGCGTTGCCCGAGACGGCGCGCTCACCGGTGCTCTTCAAGCTTTCGTCGGCCACACCGGCCGTCGTCACGCTGGCGCTGCGCCCGAAAGCGGGTTCGCCCCTCGACCTGGCGACGGTGCGGGAACTCGCCGACAACGCGATCAAGGAGCGACTGTTGCAGCTGCCGGAGGTGGCAAACGCGGAGGTCTTCGGTGCCCACAACCCGATCATCCGGGTATCGCTTGACCGCGACCGACTCGAACGCTACCGATTGACCCCGCTGGACGTGCGCCAGGCGCTGGTGGCCTTCAACGCCAACCAGCCGCTCGGCCTCCTCACGGCCTCCGACAGCCAGTTCCTGCTCAAACGCACCGGCCAACTCCGGAGCGCGCGGGAGGTCGGGCTGATTCCGATCGGCCAGCGGCCGGGCGGGACGGTCCATCTGGGCGACATCGCGGACATCCGACTCGGCACTCAGGAAGCGCAGAGCGCCTATCATGCCAACGGCCAGCCGGCGATCGCGATCAACTTGCAGCGCAGTCCTGCGGGAAACGCCTTGCGCACGATCGCGGACGTGGCCGGCCTGCTGCCTGAGCTCGAGCGGTCGTATCCCGGCATCGAGTTTTCGATCCCGGACAGCCAAAGCGAGCTCATCCAGCGGGCGGTCGGCAACATGCTCGACGCGCTGAGGGACGCCGTCATCATGACGGTGCTTGTGATCTTCCTGTTTCTGGCGGACTGGCGGGGTATGACGCTGGCGGCCGTCTCGATCCCGTTCACCTACCTCCTCACGTTCGCGGGCATGTGGCTCGGTGGCTACGAGTTCAACATGGTCACGCTCACCGCCATCATCGTGGCCGTCGGCATGCTCCTGGACGATGCCATCGTCGTGCTCGAGAACATCGAGCGGCACTACCATGAGGCCGGGCGTGACGCGAAGGACGCCGTCGTGGGCGGGACCGAAGAGGTGATGGTCGCGATCTTCTCGGGAACGTACGCCACCGTCATGGTGCTTCTCCCCATCATTTTCATCGGCGGCTACGTGCAAACGGTCATGCGGCCGCTGGCAGTCACGCTCTCGATCGCGCTTGTGGCGTCCTACGTCGTCTCGGTGACCGTGATTCCACTGCTCGCGCCGGTCCTGCTGCGGCGGCGCGCCGGTGCCGCGCGGAATCGGTTCGAGCGGGTGGTAGCGCTCTTCGACGAGCGCGTCATCAGTCCGATCCGCGACTTCTATGTTCGCCTCACTGCCCTTGCGCTTCGTCACCGTGGACTGGTGATTATCGCCGGCCTCGTCCTGTTCGCCGTCTCCGTGCGCCAGATGCCCCTCATCGGCCGCGATCTGATGCCACCGATGGATTCGGGGATCATCAAGGTCGTCTTCGAGGTCGACTCGAACAGCTCGCTCGCCGGGGCAGAACGGACGCTGTCACGTCTCGAACAGGTCATTCGAGGGCGATCCGAGGTCACCTCGGTATCCTCGGTGATTGGCTCGGAGCCGGCGGTCATCTCGTTCGGCGGCGGCCGGCTTCCACAGCAAGGAGTGGTCACCGTACATCTGGTGGACCGCTTCAACCGCAAGGCGTCGATCTGGGACGTCGAAGACGATCT
This sequence comes from Acidobacteriota bacterium, assembly GCA_026393675.1. Lineage (NCBI taxonomy): Bacteria > Pseudomonadati > Acidobacteriota > Acidobacteriota bacterium. Next base: position 235,044 of record JAPKZQ010000015.1, read on the forward strand.
GCGCGCGAAGATGCAAGGGATCCCGGGCCTCAAGGCGGTGGACGTCTACGATTTCGGTGCCACGCCGCTCTCGACGATTCGCGCTCCCGTCGATGTGATGATCTCCGGGCCGGACATGGCGACGCTCGACCGCCTCGGGGCCGACGTGGAGCGCCGTTTGCGCACCCGCGTCCGGGGACTCACCTCGGTCAGCCGCTCGTGGCGTCTTGACAGCTATGAAACGCGGTTCTCGGCCGATCCCGAGAAGTTGGCACTCTACGGGCTCTCGCCCGCCGTGCTGAGCGCGCAATTGCAGGGCGCGGTTCGCGGCGTTCCGGCCTCGATCTATCGCATCGCGAGCGAAGACGGACTTCCCATCTGGGTGCAGATGGCGCCGACCGACCGCCAGGGTTCGGAACAGCTGGAGAGCTACCCCGTGAGCACGCCACGCGGGACGATTCCGCTGGGCGCGCTGGGTGTGTTTGCGCGCCAGCCGGCAGCGGCCCTGATCACCCGTCAGGGCCTCGAGCGAACCATTGACGTCCAGGCGTACCGCGGCCGACGTCCCATCTCGCACCTGCAGGAAGATGTCGAGGCGGCACTGGACGGCCTCGTGCTTCCCCCCGGCTATCGCATCGACCACGAAGGGGAGATCAAGCAGATGGACGAGTCCTTCAAGCGCCTGGCGATGGCCCTCGCGCTGGGGCTCGTGCTGCTCTACTTCTCACTGGTGCCCGCGTTCAAGTCGTGGCTGCACCCGCTCACGATCATGTCGGCGATCCCGCTGGCGCTCATCGGGGCGGCGTGGAGCATGCTCGCGGCCGGGAAGCACAGCTGCATGCCGGCCTTCATGGGCCTCATCCTGCTGGCGGGGATCGTCGTCAAGAACTCGATCCTGCTCATCGACTTTATCGCCGTTGCCCGTGAGCAGGGTGACTCCACCATCGACGCCCTCGTCGGCGCGGTGCGCGTTCGCACGCGGCCGATCCTGATGACGGCCGTCGGCACGTCGGTCGGCATGATCCCGATCGCCGCCGAGTGGGCCATCGGGCTCGAACGACTCTCCCCACTCGCGATCATCGCCATCGGCGGGCTGATGGTCTCGACGTTCCTGACCATGGTCTACGTGCCCGTGGTGTACTCGCTCTTCGAGGACGCAGAGACAGCGGTGCGCCGGCTGCGCGAGCCCAAGACCGCAGGGGCAGACGAGCGGGTGTGACCGATCGGGATCCGCCGGCTCGCCGGCGCCGCGAATCGTCTGGTTCCCCACGCGGCATTGCCGGACCCGCGCCGGAATGAAACCGGTTTCGTCTTAGTTGGCCGGCACGGGCTCCTTGGTGTCGAGCTTCGATGGCGTGAATATCTCGAGGATGCCCTTCAGCCCGAGGCTCATCACGATGTTGTAGAAGAACGCCAGGAACGCGAACAGCAGCAGTGAGCCGGAGAGCGCCGCGAGGATCATGTAGACATTGAACTCCCCGTTCACGTACAACGAACGCCGCAGCATGCCCTGCAACCCCGCCATGCCCATGAACGCGCCCATGCCGATGCCGCCGAGCAGGTGCGCCCAGAAATGGAAGACCGCGAGTTTCTCGCTGTAGAGCTTCGCCCCGTTGGTCACGATCGGGAAGAGCAGGTAGATCACCGAATAGAGGGTCATTGTCAGTCCGACCAGCACGGCGACGTGTACGTGCGGGCCGACGATCCACTGCGTATTGTGGAGGATCCTGTTCAACCCCAGGTCCGCCTGCATGATGCCCGCGGGAACGGCCAGCGCGAAACCGAGCAGGCCGCCGAGCAGGAACTTGAGCGGGTGCGTCATCTTCAACGGCCTGGCGCTCCACAACGTGGCGAGCGTGATGAAGAAGGCGAGCCCTTGCGTGATCAACTCGAACGCGGTGACCATCTCTCCGGACACCGTCTTGAGTATTGCTGGCTGTGCCTGGTCGGACATCAGGTGATGGGACCACACGGTCCACGACACCACCAGTTCCACAAACAGTGCGGCACGGGCGATGTTCTCCATGTAGAGCTTCTTCCCCGTGATGAGCGTGGCGAGGAGGTACCACGTGCCTGCCACGAAGATCAGCACCAGGCCGTCTGCGATAAGGTCCAGTCCCCACCAGAACCAGTTCTTGTAGAGCAGTGCGTCCACCGCGCTGTGTTTCAGGTCGTGCCCGAGTAACGCGGCAACCATGTACACCAGGATGAGTACCCCGGTGAACAGGATGACCCCCGCGTTAAACGCGGTGTCCACCGTGCCGAGTGCGATCGCCGCGATGGGCAGGGAAACCAGGTGCTCCTTCTTCTTCCTGGAGAAGAACGCCTGCAAGCCGCTCAGGCCCAAAGCCGAGCCGAGCAGCGCGCCCACGGGCTGCTTGTCCCATCCCTTGGGCGTATACGAAATCGTCTTGAAGATATTGAGGACAAAGCACACCGTCCCGACCATGACGATGGCGATGCCGACGATGAAGAAGATCCCACCCCAGAGGCTGAACTGCGTGAAGTCTGCCGGAAGGGGCCAGTACAGCGTGTAGAGGGGGGCGTATTCAGAGAGAAAACCAGCGAACCAGAAGGTGAACGTGCCGACGGCCAGAAGCCCGCAGGTCCAGTTCGCGAGCGGGATGCTCCACAACGGCTTCTTCATCAAGAAGGGCACGAGGAAGAGGAATGCGCCGAAGACGATCGAGTAGCTTGACCCGAAGATCCCGACCAGGGGATGGGCCGTCATAATGGCGAAGAACTGCTGCGTCGACACCGTTGGGATCGGCGTGACCTCGTACAGCCGCATGATCATGCCTTCGATGACCGCGAAGCCGTAGTAGACGAGCCCGACGACAACGAAGCGGAGGATCATCTTCTGCATCGGCGTGAGCGTGGCCGGCTTGAACGACTCCTGCTCGCCGTGAACGAGGGTATGGATGAAGTTCATGGTGTAGCTCGCTGGAATGATGAACATCGGGTCAGTTGGTGCTGCTCTTCTCGCACGACACGACGACGACGTCCTTCAGGGTCATGTCGACCCCTGCGGGACCCGAGTACTCTGTGGAACGGATGGTGTAGACACCGGGCGTGTGGAACTGCCATAGGATGTCGTTCTTGTGTCCGGGCACCACCTGCATCTGGAAGAGCATCGAGTGGTCGTTCCGAAACAGGCCGAATCCGTACGTCAAATCGTTCGACGTCACATTGAAGAGCACCTTCTCGTTGCAGGCGATGAGAAGCTTCTCCGATGGCAGCTGAAACGTGTGCGAGGCCACACCGATGTTGAACACCTTGTCCGGCGTGATGGTTGCCCGGTGCATATCCATCGGCTTCCAGGGAATGGTGTAGTAGGTGATGACATGGAGTGAGAAGCCAAGCACGACGAGGAAGGTGACGAACGAATAGAAGAGCGCAGGCTTCACGCTGCTGCTCTTCCCTTCCTGCGTCACGCGCCTCGCGAACCAGCCCATCACCAGCATCATGGCGAGGACATAGAACGTGTAGGCCAGCGTCTGCCCCCACAGGACGGTCGTCGAATCAACCATGTCGATCTCTCCCTCAGCTGGCGGGGGCACGCATATCATAACTCCAGACGTGACCGAGCTGGCGTCCAGTTCGCGGAACTGCTATTCCTCCTCCGGCGGCACCATCCGTTCCTCGGCTGTGGGCCAGAACCGACTCAATGCTGAGGGCCGGGTGGTAGCAGAAGAAGGGGATCTCAATTGAAAGCTGAGAGAATGTGTCGATGCAGAAACCTCAGCGATACACGGAGGATCTCGGTGTATAACTAACGCATCCCGGATGGCCAAAATGGAAATGTCGGATAAAAGGAGGCAAGAGTCATGTTTGTCGTTATCATCAATTTCCCACCGATTAAGACAGGAAAGGATGCTGAGTTTCGTGAGTGGTTTGTCCAGGCAAACAAGGAGTTTGCAAACTACAAGGGATTTGTCAGCCAACGACTCCTGAAACCCATCAAGGGTGGCAACTATGCTGCCATCGTGGAACATGAGAGCCATGAAACCTTCACGGCCATGCATAATAGCCCCGCTCACGCTGAGGCCAGCAAGCGTGTCGAAGCCATGCTTGACGGCAGCCGATCTCCTCAGTTTTACGAGGTGATTGTGGGTTGATAGTAAGTTGGCACGAGGTCGGATGGAGCGGACGCGAAGGCCGCAATCATTGAGAACGGGTTGACCTCACAGAAGATCACCCGTCCGCGGCCGTCGTGTACGCGTCGAGGCGCGTGCCAGGTCGAGCGTTGCCATCACGTCCGTGGCCTGCATCGTCGGCCGCAGCGTCCACGCCAGGATGTAGCGCGAGTAGTCATCGAGCCTCATACGAAAGACCACTGACACCACCCGTCGTCGGCTCAGTCTCAGTGTATGCGCTGGTTCTGGGCTCCCTCAACGATTCACGCTCAATGCCGTTGGCGAGCGCAGGCTGGAGAACCGTCGTCCCCTTCGCCACAACGACGCGCTCCGCCCGAGCCCACGCGGCCTCGGATGCCAGGGCGCGGAGCACGAAAACGACCACGGCGAGCGCCAGTGAAGATCCGGTCCGGCGCTGAGAAGGCTGTGTGCGAGCCGTTCAACGCTCGCCTCGACAAGGAAGGAAGACCCGATGCCCACAACGACCCAGATGATTCCGGCAGCCGAGGCGCTGCTGCTTCAGTCGCTCGTCAGCCCCACCGAACAGGGAATAGCCAGTCGCGTGCTGGCAAAGACCAGTGGCGGCAACGTCACACTCTTCGCGTTCGACGGGGGGCAGGGACTCACCGAGCACACGTCGCCGTTTGATGCGCTCGTGATGGTCCTCGAAGGATCTCTCACCCTCACGATCGGCGGCTCGCCAGTTCGCGCGACGCCGGGCACGATCGTGCGCATGCCCGCCGACGTCCCGCACGCGCTCGATGCGCCTGAGCCGGCTCGAATGCTGCTCATCATGTTGCGAGACCCCAAGGTGGCGTAGCTTCCACGGCATCGCGCCCTTTCGCTCGATGCCGCAGCGGCTCCTGGTCAATGTCTCCCGTCACCAGGATGGGCAATCGACCATGAAGAATCGTGACGCACCCCTGCCGGAGAAGACCGTTCTAGGCGTGCACCGCGGCATCTTCATGTTGGGACTTGTCAGCTTCCTTACTGACCTCAGCTCGGAGATGATCTTCTCCGTATTCTCTGTATTCCTCATCGCAATTCTGGGCGCCTCGGCGGCACTTCTTGGGATTATCGAGGGAATAGCGGACTTTGCCGCCTCGTCGCTCGATTACGTGGCCGGCTTTGTCTCCGACCGAACCGGCAAGCGGAAGACCCTCACTATCCTGGGCTACGCGTTCTCGACGCTGGCTAAGATGATCATCGCGCTTCAGAGCACGCTGTTCTCGGCCGCCGTGTTCCGCGTGATCGAGCGCCTCGGGAAGTCCTTCCGCGGCGCTCCGCGTGATGCCTGGATCTCATCGATGGCGGCCCAGAAGAATGCCGGCTTTTCTTTTGGAGTCCACAAGGCCATGGACAAGTCGGGGGCGATCCTCGGCCCAATTGCCGCCTACTTCATTCTGGACCGTCTGGGCGAGGCCGCCTCGACGTTCAAGATCCTATTCCTGGTGGCCCTCGTCCCTGCGGCGTTGGCCGTACTGCTCCTCTTCTTCATCAGTGAAAGACCCGTCCCACCCGCCGAGAGAGAGAACGTCTTCAGGGCGTACAGAACATTCGGCCCCGATTTCAAGCATTACCTGTTCACCGCTGGACTCTTTTCCCTGGCCTATTTCAGCTTCGGTTTCCTGCTGCTCAAGGCTTACAGCGTCGGCTTCGCCATTCAGAGCGTTACCCTGCTCTACGCGCTGTACAACGTGTCCTTTGTGATCGCCGCGCCGCTGTTGGGAAAGCTGGGTGACCACGTAGGTAGGCGCAAGATCATCGCTCTCGAATACGTCCTGTATCTCTTGATGTGTGTGGGCTTTATCTTCGCCTCGGCGAAATGGCAGGTCGTGGCGCTGTTTCTCGTCTTCGGCGTCTTCTACGCCATCGATGAAAGTCAGAGTAAGGCCTACATCACCGACATGGAAAAGACAAGAAGAGGCACAGCCATCGGCGCCTATAGCTTCTTCACGGGTCTGGTCTACCTTCCAGCGTCGATCATTGCCGGCGCGCTCTGGAAGATCAACCCGAGCTACGCCTTCGGGTTCGCCGGAATCACCTCCGCGGCAGCGTTTGTGTTCTTCGTTTCGCGCAGAGCCAAGAACCGATGACCTCACCGCGAGTGATCCTGGCGCACGCGGTGCCGCAGCATACCTGCGGCTCCGGGTGGTGTGACGGCGGACGTCCACGTCAGGCGACCATCCGCCCGAGCCTCGGCGAATCTTCCAGTCGGAGACTGGCGGAACCGACTTGCGCTACAACCAGGACGGGAAGAACACCCCGCTCGTCCTCCCGCCAGCCTATGGTCTGGCGAAAGTCCAGAACGAAACGTACACCGCGGAAGGACCGATCTCCTATTGGAATGCCTACGTCGCCGTCACCCAAATGGGCGGGCAAGGCAACTTCTCCGATCCACGGCTCAAGATCGACGTCAAGCACTCGCCGGACATGGTCACGTCCAAACTCCCGGCGTTGCGCGCGTACCAGCACAGCCTGCCGGTCCCTCCACCTCCGGCCGGAAGCTTCGACGTCGCCAGCGCCAAGCGCGGCCGAGCGGTGTTCGACCGGACGTGCGCGAGTTGCCACGTCGGCGGGTCCGGCACAGACAATAACAGCGGGAAGATGCATCCGCCGTCGGATACGGGTGTCGACGGGGCGTACGCCGCACGCACGGCAAGTAAGGCGTACCGCACAACTCCCTTGCGCGCCCTGTGGCAACACGCGCCGTACTTCCACGATGGCAGCGCCGCGACGCTTGTCGACGTCGTCGCGCACTACAACCAGGTCCGAAAGCTCGGGCTCACGGCGGAGCGACAGCGAGAGCTCGTCGAGTATCTGAAGTCGCTCTGAGCGTCAGGCGAGGGCGGCGTCCACAGGGCGCCGCCTGTCTACTTTATTCGTGACCGGTCCTCCGATCGAGAAGTCGCCGGATCGAGTACCACCATCAATGTGGCCGTGACCAGCGGCACGACACCGGCCACCAGGAACACGCCGTCCCCAACCAGACGAACCCACTCGAGCGTGTGAAACGGCCCACTCATCGTGAATGCCGGCTGCCGTGCGTGCCAGTATCCGTTTGCGATCGAGTCCCACAACTGGAGCACGCCGGCCGGAAACATGTCCAGCACGATCATCAGGCCGAGCCCGACATTGAGTCCCCAGAAGCCGAACCTGACGAGGCGTTCCGCCCGAGCCCACGCGGCCTCAGATGCCAGCGCGCGGAGCCCGAAGACGACCACCGCGAGCGCCAGCATGCCAAAGACGCCGAACAGCGCGGCATGGCCGTGGTTCGGGGTCAACACGGTGCCCACCTCGAAGTACGACACGATGGGGAGATTGATCAGAAATCCGAAGACGCCTGCCCCGACGAAGTTCCAGACGCCCACGGCCATCAAGAAGTAGATCGTCCAACGGTGGCGGCCCGCCAGGGCCTGCCCACACTCCTCGCACTGGCGCTGTCTGAGGCGTATGAAATCCCAGGCATCGAGTGTCAGGAGGGTGAGGGGCACGACCTCAAGGGCGGAGAAAGAGGCGGCCACCGCCATGTTCAGCGTGCCCTGTCCCGTGAAGTACCAATGGTGGCCGGTGCCGAGGATGCCCCCGCCCAGGTAGAGAATCGCGTCGAGATACACGACCCGCGTGGCCGTCTTGACCGTGACCAACCCCAGGAGATGGAACATCACCGCGACCAGGACCGTCGCGAAAAGCTCGAAGAAGCCTTCCACCCACAGATGGATGATCCAGAAGCGCCAGTTGTCGATGACGGCGAAGTTGGTGTGCGGGCCGTAGAACAGGGCCGGCAGGTAGAACACGGGGATCGCCGCGGCAGCGTACAGGAACAGCGCCCCAAGCTCGGATCGATTGCCCCGCCGCATCACCGGCCGCAGTGCCCGATACATCAGGACGAGCCAGAAGGCGAGACCGATCGCGAGCAGGATCTGCCAGAACCGACCCAGATCCAGGTACTCCGAGCCCTGGTGGCCCAGCCAGAACCAGGCCCGGCCCAGGGCACCGTTGATCCCGAGGTACTCCCCGAACAGGCTGCCGAAGACGACGACCGCCAGGGCGGCCAGCAGCACGAGGGCGCCAGCCCGTTGACCACGCGGCTCTGCGCCGCCAACAAGCGGCGCGAGCAGGAGCCCTCCGGCGACCCAGGCGGTGGCGATCCAGAAAATCGAGAGTTGCAGATGCCACGTGCGGGCCAGGTTGTACGGAAGCACGCGCGACAGGTCGACGCCATAGAACGCGCCGGGTTCAACCCGATAATGCGCGAGCACGCCGCCAAGGAGTGTCTGGGCCAGAAAAAGGACCGCGACGACGCCGAGGTACCAGGCCATCGCGCGTTGACTCGGGGTCCATCGCCACGTCGCCAGCGCGTTGTCGTGCGAGTGCCCCGGGGTGGCGGCCTGGTGCCATCCGAGGTAGTCAAAACGGCCGACGAGAAAGAGGACCGCACCGAGGCCACCGAGCAAGGTGATAAGGCTCAACGCACTCCACAGGTACGTCGAACTGCTGGGTGTGTTCCCCGCGGCCGGGTCGTAGGGCCAGTTATTGGTGTACGAGTAGTCTCTCCCCGGTCGGTTGGCGACTGTCGCCCACGCGGCCCACGTGAAGTACGTGGCCAGGTCGTCGAGTTCGCTCGGCTCGCGGATGTAGTTCAGCGGTAAACCAGCGGCAGCCGTGGGACCCGAGAAGAAATCGGCCCAGTGGACGCGTGAGGCGGCAAGTGCGGCGACGTCGAGATCGGTGAACCGCAGTATGCCGGTTCCCGGGTCGTAGCGGTTCTCCTTCAGAGAACGACGCACGGCGTCGGCGATCTCGGCGGCGGCTCCAGTCTCAAGGGCGAGGTAGGGTCGCCCGAATCGCCCGTGTGCGAGCGTGTCACGCCCAACCTCGACCGCCTCGTGCAAGGTCTCGGCACTGTAGTCCGGACCGAGGTACGCGCCATGGCCCCAGAGCGTCCCATATTCCATCAGGCCGTACCTCAGGAACACCTCTTGCCCGCGCAGGATGTTGGCCGACGTGAACAGCGTGCGGTCCGAGGCGTCCTCAACACGGACGGGAATCGGCGGGGCGTCCACGTAGGTCCGGTAGGTGAGGTAGGACAAAACGGCGAATCCCGCGATCATTACGAGAATGACGGTGTGCCGCCACCAGGGCGACAGGGGCGTGGTTTCTTCAGGCTGATTCATGACATGGACCTCGGGTCGTATGATAGTAAACAACTCCCTGACACGTGAAAGCGGAATGAAGGAAGAAGAAAATGCCGGAAAGACAATCCGCGACAGCAAGAGACCCCGTGAACACCCGTACCGAAACGGACTCCATGGGAGAAGTCGCCGTTCCCGCCGACAAGTACTGGGGCGCGCAGACGCAGCGGTCTTTCGAGAATTTCAAGATCGGGACGGAACGAATGCCGTTGCCTCTCGTCAGGGCTTTGGGCGTGCAGAAAAAGGCCGCAGCGCTAACAAATATGGAGCTGGGCATTCTCGACATCGCATTGGGGACTGCCATCGCTGACGCCGCGCAGGAAGTCATGGATGGCGCCTTGAACGACCACTTTCCGCTCGTCGTCTGGCAGACGGGGTCGGGCACCCAGACCAATATGAATGTCAACGAAGTGATCTCCAACCGCGCGATCGAGATTCTCGGCGGGCAGATCGGGTCCAAGACGCCTGTTCACCCTAACGACCACGTGAACATGGGGCAATCCTCGAACGACTCCTTTCCGACAGCGATGCATATTTCCGCCGTCGAGCAGTTGCAGCACGAGCTGATCCCGGCGCTGGAACACCTGCAGAGCGCGCTGCAAAGCAAGGCCGTCGCGTTTAAAGACATCATCAAGACGGGCCGCACCCATTTGCAGGATGCGACACCCGTGACGCTGGGTCAGGAGTTTTCCGGCTATGCGACCCAGATCAAGTACGGCGTCGTCCGCGTCAAATCCTGCCTGCCGCGTCTTTCCCAGCTTGCGCAGGGAGGAACCGCCGTCGGCACGGGGCTGAACTGCAAGAGAGGTTTTGCGGAGCTGTTCGCAAGACATGTCTCCCAGATCACGAATATTCCCTTCACCACCGCCGAAGACAAGTTTGAGGCCATGGCCGCCCACGACGCCATTGTGGAAACCTCAGGCAACCTGAACACCCTGGCCTGCTCGCTCATGAAAATCGCGAATGATATGCGATTGCTGGCGTCGGGCCCACGCTGCGCTATCGGCGAAATCCACCTGCCGGAAAACGAGCCCGGCTCCTCAATCATGCCGGGCAAAGTCAACCCGACGCAATCCGAGGCCATGACCATGGTCTGCGCGCAGGTGATCGGAAACCATACGACGATCTCAGTCGCCGGCAGCAACGGTCATCTGGAACTCAACGTCTTTAAACCCGTCATGATTTATAGCCTGCTGCAATCGATCCGCCTGCTGGCCGACGCCTGCCGCAGCTTCACGGACAACTGCATTGCGGGCATTGAAGCCAACAAAGAGCGTATCAAAGAGCTGCTGAACGGCAGTTTGATGCTGGTGACGGCGCTCAACCCCGTCATCGGCTACGACAACGCCGCCAGAATCGCCAAGAAAGCGCATCAGGACGGCAAGACGCTGAAAGAAGTCGCCATCGAGCTGAAACTGCTGACGGCGGAGGAATTCGACAAGGCCGTTCGCCCTGAAAAGATGATCGGTCCAGGCTAGCGCATCCGATAGGTCACAAGCGTGCGGATGTTGAACAGGCCGTCGTTCTGCGCGGGCGCACCGAAGCCGCGCCTGACCGAGAGCGGCGAGTAGAAGGCGTCCATGCCCAGAACCAACCTGTTCGTCAGATGGTAGCTGACCCCTCCGCTGGCCGAGACCGCCATGCCTTGAGAGAGATAGTGGGTGTGATCGATCATCCCGAATGTCAGCGCGTTCACCTGGAAGCCCAGGTTCATGTATGCGAGTCCGATCGCCGCATGCGGCGAGAGTCTGTTCGGGGCGTCCGGCCGATACGCGACACTGACCTCCCCGCCCGCATAACGAAGGGCTGCCGTGTCGGACGACGCGGCCTGGCATCCCTCGGGATTTCCCGCCGAGCCTGGCTCGAATGCCAGTGTGCTCGCCGGGCACGTGTAGGCCCCCTGCACCGTGCCGATTTGCCCGTACACCCGCAGGCCCACGGCCAACGCCGGTGTCTCGTAGACTGGTCGCTCAAGGGCGAGCGCGAGGAGTTTCGTCTTGAGCCCGAACATCGGGATCGGAGGCACGACCGCGACGACAAGCGACAGGCTGGCCGGCAGGCCGATGGTGACACGAGGCCTTGGGAAGAACGGCGTCTTGTTGAGATCTTGCGACTCGGTACCGTTGTACCCAACGAACTGCTGAGCGTCAGTGAGCGGAGGTAGCCATCCGGCTTCGAGCCCGATCGACACGGACCCCGGTTTCTGTGTGCGCGGCGTCTCAAGGCCGCCGACGAGCGTGACCGAGGTGAAGTACTTGAGCGCCCATGATTCCGGCCTGTCGAATGACAGGTGGTCGATTGAGTTCATCACCATCTGTGCGGCTGCGGGCGGCGGGACCACGAGCATGAGCCCCGCGCAGACGGCCAGGCACGCCACAAGCCGTGAGACCTCTGGCCGACGACCGACCCTACTGAGCGGTTCGAGTTTCATCTGAAGGCCTCGTCCTGAGTACGAATTGGATGTCGAGCTCGTCTTTGACGCGAATGGTGCCGCCCACTGCGGTGACCGGCACCATACCGAAATCGGTTTGCTTCAGCACGAACGACCCCCGCGCCGTGATGCGACCACCAGCGTCGAGGGTCACGCTGGCGCGGATCGTCATCGGGCGCGTCGTCGCGTGCAACGTCATGTCGCCCTCGATCACGATGTCCGCAGTGCCCGCGGTTCGCGCCGTGACGGAGACGCGCCGCGACAGAAATACAATGGTGGGGAATCGTGTGACGTCCAGCACCCGCTCCCCCAGCATCACCTTCTGAACGTCGGCGACGTCGGCCGGTGGTTCGTCCTTTCCGGTGACGCGCAGGGCAGCCGCCGCGAACTCGAGCGAGACGCTGGCATGTTGCAGGTCCGCCGGGTCGAACCTCACTCGACCACGTACGTCGGTCGCGGTCACTTCGTGCGCGTGACCGGCGAAGCCGAACATGCCCGCCTTCCCGACCTGGATCAGGACCTGGCTGTTGGCGGAGTCGATGGCCAGCACCGTTGGGCCGTTCCCGGCCTGAACCACAGCGTGGGTGAACAGCCAGGCCGCGATCGAGACGTTCCGTAACGAGCTGTGCAGCATGGCTTCCCTCATGAGTCGTTCGTGCCGTTGAAATGCAACCGAGCAAATTGCAAGACGTGTGCCCGAGATGCGACCCGGGCTGTGCCATCGCGATTCATGCGTCAGTGTAACGGCTGAGATCCCCGCTGCGTAGTGACGCAGATGACTCGGCGCGAAGTTGATGGATCGTGTCGAATCCCGCCAGTTCTTCAGCCTGCGTCCGCTTCAGGTGTGCCTCCTGGTGATCGTCGGAGGTCAGAACCAGGAGCCGTCGGCGAGCGTTGCGGAGAGCGGCGACGGTGGAATGTTTGCGCGAGGCGACGCCGGTCACATGGGACCAGACGCTTACCTGCAACGTAGATGCTTACGTCGTTCGTAAGCGTCCGACGTGTGAAATCACCAGAATCGCTCGATCGTTTGGCTGTGCCAGGGCGGTATCAGACTTGCACCAGCATCCTCCGTCCAACAAGACAGAGGGCCGCATCGGCCCCTGGAGGAAATGATGATGAACTCGCGAATCACACTGACAATGGGCGGCGTGCTTCTGGTCGCGGTGACCCTGGTTGGCTGCAGCGGCAGCGGCAGCAGCTACATGAGCCCCGTGTCGCCAACCCCGACGTCCACTACAACGCCCACACCAACGCCAACCGCTGCCCCCGCAGCAGCGGATGTGACGGTCAGCATCGTCGGCATGTACGGCAACCTGTCGTACTCGCCGAATCCGGCGACGGTGAAGGTCGGCCAGACGGTGGCCTGGAGCAACGCCGACGGGCTTCCCCACACTGCGACCGCGGACGCAGGAGCCTTCAACACCGGCAACATCGACGCCGGCGCGACCAGCAGCCCAATCACCATGTCGACGGCAGGCACGTTCCCGTATCACTGCGTGATCCATGGTTTCGCGATGACCGGGACATTGATCGTCACGCCGTAAGCGTGCACGAGAGGTATCTGGCCGCAATCCGGATTCGCCGGGCTCGTGCGGCCAGACCACCTCGGTCCGTTTCACTGCGCTTTGGCGCGGTCTCCCTCCGCCTGTGGTGAGCGTGCTTGACCCCCGGTTCTTGCGGCGACTACTGTGGGCGGTACCGCACAGGAGGCCGCGCCGCTCATGCAGACATCCCGTCGCTCGTTTCTCCAGACCGCCGCGGCCGGCGCCGCGCTGCCGGTCTTCGGTCCGCGTGTTCTCGATGCGCTTGAACGACGCCTCGAGCCGTTTGATCGGCTCTCACCGGCCGGTGCCGCGGCTGATGAGGAATTCTGGAGCGAGATCCGCAAGGTCTTTCCGCGTTCCGCCGACTACATCAACCTCGAGAACGGGTACTCGAGTCCGCAGCCGGGACCGACCTACGAGGCGTTCCAGCGGCATCAGCAGGCCATCAACGGCGGTCTGTCGTTCTACATGCGGCGCAAGAAGGCCGACGACCTCACGGCCGTAAAGAAGCAACTTGCCGATCTGGCGGGTTGTCCGGTGGACGAAATCGTCATCACGCGCAATACCACGGAGTCGCTGGGAACCGTCATTCACGGTCTGGATCTCGCGCCCGGCGACGAGGCCGTGATGTGCAACCAGGATTACGGCTCCATGCTGGAGCAATTCCGCCAGCAGTCGCGCCGCCGCGGCCTCAAGAACGTGGAAATCTCCATTCCACTTCATCCCCGAGACGATACGGAGATGGTCGACACGTACGCGAACGCGATCACGTCCCGCACGAAGATCCTGCTGCTGTCGCACATGGTCAACATCACCGGGCAGATTCTCCCGGTGCGGAAGATCGCGGACATGGCGCATGCGCGCGGCGTCGCCGTCATCGTGGATGCGGCCCATTCGTTCGCGCACGTGGCATTCACCGTGCCGCAACTCGACGGCGACTACCTGGGCGCAAGTCTCCACAAGTGGCTGTGCACGCCGCTTGGCGCCGGGCTCCTGCACATCAAGAAGGACAAGATCCGCAGCGTGTGGCCGCTGCTCGGTGAGACCAGTCTGCCAGACGATGACATCCGGAAGCTGGAACGGATCGGCACGCACCCATCGTGGACGGTCCTGGCCATTGCCGATGCGATCCGGTTTCACAAGATGATCGGCGCCGAGCGCAAGGAAGCCCGTCTCAGGTACCTGCAGCAGTACTGGACGGACCGCGTGCGCGACGTGGCGAAGGTGTACCTGAACACGCCCACCGGGGCCCGCGCCTGCGGCATCGCCAACGTCGGGATCACTGGCAGGACACCCGGCCAGACGGCCGCCGCGCTCTTCGACACGTTCAGGATCTACACCGTCGCGATCGACACGGTCCCGGTGAAAGGCGTTCGGGTGACGCCGCACCTGTACACAACAACGGGTGAACTTGATGCGCTCGTGAAAGCAATCAGGGAACTCGCGCGCGCGTAGGTTAGCTTGGCCGGGCTGGAGCCCGGCGATCCCAGGGCAGCACGCACCAGATCATTCTCCGGCTCAGTCCGTCCCGGGATCGCCACGCTCCAGCGTGGCCCGCCTCTACGAATTCCCCCCGGAACTCGCTCTTATCGCCCGCGGCCGCCCGCAGTGGGAGCCATAGCCGGGGCGGGTGCGCACACCGGAATGGGCAGGGCAGTCGGGGCCGACGCCACGGGCTTGAGATTGTTCTTCGTCAGGATGGCATTGAACGCGGTCAGGTCCTGGCCGTTGATCGTCTTCCAGTTCAACACTGCCGTCTTCAGTTCGCCGCAGCCGGCGGCGTACGCCTTGTTCATGGGCTCGTTGGGGGCCATGTCGCCGAAGTCGAGCGTGTCGAGCTGGCGAATGAGCGCTCCGTTGATCCCGACGAAGTTGGGAGGCGCCGCAGCACCTCGGCCCGCGCCGAATCCTCCGCCGCCACCTCCACCGCCGGCACCGCGCCGGCCGCCACCTGTGGTGCCACCCATCGCGGCCAGCTTCGCCTCGAAGGCTGTTGACGCCGCGGCCACATCGGCCGGCGGGTTCGAACGCGACAGATCGGCCACGGCGGCGCGCATCGCCGCCACCTGGTTGTAGGCGTCCCACGCCTCTTTGATGCCATCAACCAGCTTCATCTGCAATGCGTGCTGCGCGCGCAAGTCGGCCGCGGTCGCGGGTGAGCGCGGGTCGTTTTTCACCGTCACCGTCTGGGTGTAGGCCTTGCCGTTCACGGCGAGCTTGAGCGTGTACACGCCTGGGAGCGCCAACGGCCCTTCGGGCGACGCCGGTGTATCTCCGGCCATCGCGCCCATCACCTGGGCGTAGTTGTGCGTGAAGGCGGGCGGGTTGTCGTACCGGATGTTCCAGTTAATCCGATTAGCGCCCACCGCGGTGGGCATCGGCTTCGGCTTCTCCAGCCAGTAGTCGGGCACGGCCGGCGGCGGATCCGGCAGCGGCGCAATCGGCGCACTCGACAGGTGGCGCACAACCTGGCCGGACGCGTCCATGATGGCCAGTGTGATGTCTTTTGCCGGCGCCGAGCCCAGATAGTAGTCGATGATCGCGCCAAGCGGCGGGTTGGCGGCGTGCGGCACTTCCGGAGGGAACGGCGTGTCGCCATTCACGTTGCGCCGCACTCGGATCGCGTCGCCCGGCTTAAACAGGTGCGCGGGTTCGGAAACGACCGCCGGCGTGATCTGCCGCAGCGGCGAATAGTCGTCGAGAATCCAGAACCCGCGGCCGTACGTGCCCACCACCAGGTCGTTGTCGTGAATCGCGATGTCGCGATACGAGGTGTTGGGCAGATTCAGCATCAGCGACTGCCAGGTGTCGCCGTCATTGAAAGAGACATACATCGAGCTTTCCGTGCCGGCAAACAGCAGGCCCGCTTTCCTGGTGTCGGCGCGAATGACTCGTGCGAAGCTGCCGCTCGGTTGATCGGTGGGCAGGCCGTCGACAATCGCCGTCCAGGTCTTGCCGTAGTCGCGCGTGCGGTAGAAGTACGGCTTGTAGTCGCCTGTCGTGTGATAGTCGATCGCCACATACGCCGTTGCTGCATCGTGGTGGGACGCATCGATCGTCGAGATGTCGGCGCGCGTCGGATTCGGCAGGTTGGGGATGGTGACATCCTCCCAGCTCACGCCGTTATTGCGCGTCACGTGGATCACGCCGTTGTTGGTGCCTACCCAGATCGTGCCGGGGGCGACGGTTGACGGCGAGAACGACTCGATGGAGCCACCAGGTGCCGTGGCCGGCGCCGCACCCGGCGCTCCGGCGGGCGCGCCCGCCCCAGCTCCACGTCCGCCGCCAGACGCCACGCCTGCAGTTGGGGCTGGCGGGGCCTGGCCTTTCGGTATCCCAAGGTCCGGGCTCAGTTTCTTCCAGTGCATGCCGCCATCAGTCGTCGCCATCAGGTACTGAAAGCCCACCAGCAGCTCGCGCGGGTTCGACGGCAACCAGGCCATCGGCTGATTGGTGACCTTGCGCAGCGCCAGACTCGCATCCACGTTGGGGCTGACGTTGATCCATTGACCGCTCGGGTACGTGATCTTCACGATGCCGCTGCCGGGCCCGCCCGCGTAGATGATCTGGGGGTTGAGGGGATCGGCGAGGATGTAGCCGAATTCGTAGCCGGCGGTGGGGTACCAGTCGAGCGGCGTGATCGCGCCGAGGTTGCCGCGGCTGCGCGTGCCGATCGATCCGCTGTCCTGTTGCGTGGCGTACACCCAGTACGGGTACTGGGTGTCCGTGGAGATGTGGTAGACCTGCGCGGTCGACTGGTTGTACCACGAACTCCAGGTCTGCCCGCCGTCAAGCGAGATCGTGGCGCCCTGGTCGACGCCGAGGAACATGCGCCGGCCATCGGTCGGATCGATCCACATCTGCTGGGGATCGTCGCCGCCGGGCGCGCCCTTGAACGCGGCGAAGGTCTTGCCGCCGTCACGGGACCGGTAGCTCGTCGTGTTCATCGTGTAGACGATGTCTGGATTCCCCGGATCCACGTACACGCCGCAGAGGTACCCGCTTCCGGTGATACGCCGGTCGTCTGCGGCCATCTGCCGCCACGACCCGCCGCCATTGTCCGAGCGATACAGGCCGAAAGTCCCGACCACGAACATCCGCTGGGCGTTCGTGTTGGCCGCGACGGCCACCGAGGTGCGTCCGGCAAGCGCGGGCAGGCCGCCGCCGGTGACTTCCTTCCAGGTCAGGCCCTGATCGGTGGACGTGTACATCGCCGTGCCCGAGGGTCCGGTCGGAGCGCCAGCTCCGCGACCTCCTGCTGCACCTGCGCCGCCGCCGGCTCCCGCGCCGCGACCGCCGCCGGGAGCGGTGTAGTGCCGCACCGTCATGGCCAACATCACATTGGGATGGTCGTAGGCCCACGCGATGTCCTGAATGCCCGTCTCGTTGTCCACGTAGAGCGTCCTGGTCCAGGTCTTGCCGCCGTCGGTGCTGCGGAACACGCCACGCTGCTCGGTGTGCGTGTGGATGTTGCCTTGCGCCGCCACCAGCACGAGGTTGGGATCGTGCGGGTCGACCAGGATGGCGGGGATCTGCCTGGTGTCGTCCAGGCCCAGGTGCTGCCAGGTCTTGCCGGCATCGCTGGACTTGTACACGCCGTTGCCTTCGTTGATGCCGCCGCCGGTGATCAGATCGCCCATGCCCACGTAGATGATGTTGGGATCGGACGGCGCCACCTCGATCGCGCCGACCGACGAGACTTCCTTGACCGAGTCAAAGACGGGGAACCACGTTTCACCAGCACTGGTCGTCTTCCACACGCCACCAAGGGGCAGTCCCATGTAGAACGTGCCGGGTTGGCCGACCACGCCGGTGACCGCGGAGACGCGGCCTGCCCGGAACGGGCCGATGTTGCGCCATACCAGGCCGGAAAAGAGGCGAGGGTCGGTCGGGGCCGCGCCCACGATCATCGACCCCACCAGAACCAGGCCCATAACCGACAGCCAACGACGGGACCGAGCGCGTGTCATCATGGAAACACCCTTCGGACGGAGACGGAAAACTGTTGGAATAGACAGAGCATATCACCTGCCTGTTTCCTGCTTGCCAGCCTCGCCCGCGGCGTGCAACAGTAACGCGGTCAGTCAGGTCAACCTGTGAACCCAGCAGATAGCAGACCACAACGCGTGTCGGCACGCGGGTGGGTGTGGCACCTCCTGATCCCCCAACCCCTCGCCGGCCTTGATCTGGCCCCCGTCGCGGCGGGCCTGCAGATCCTGATTGCCGTCGCCTGCCTCATCCCGATCGTGCTCGCGCTGGCGATGCCCGACACCTACATGCGCCGGGCTATCGCGCTGGAGATCATCGCAGCCTGCGTGGCCGTCCCGATCATCGTCATGACCCGGCGTGGGCACGTCGTCGGCGCGGGCAACGTCGCGATCGCGGCCATGTGGTTGGTCCTCACCGGGGCGTGTGCGACGGCCTCTGGTATCAATAACCCGGCGTTCAACGGGTACATCGTGATCATCGCCGGGGCTGGACTGTTGCTCGGCCGGCGGGCCGCCTACACCGCCGCCGCCGCGAGTCTGGCGTCGGGGCTCGTGCTGCTGGTGCTCGATGCCAATGGTCTGGTCCCCCATCTCGTCTACACACCTGCCGCTATCTGGGTGTTCAACGCGATCTACTTCGTCATGGCCGCCGCCGTCCTGAGCCTGGCGACCAGTCAAGTCACCTCCTTGTCGGCGCTCGCGCGGCGCGAGAGCGCGGAACGACGGCAGACCGAGGCCCAGTTGCTCGAAAGCGAGGAACGGTTCCACCGAATCGCCAACGCCGCGCACGAGGGGATTGTCTTCAGCGAACACGGCATCGTGACCGATGCGAACCAGCAGCTCGCTGCGCTCCTCGGCTACGAGGTGCGCGAGATCATTGGACACCCAGTGCGCGATTTCGTCGCGCCCGAGTCGCTGGACGTGGTGACCGCCCACATCCGCGCGGGCTCCGAGGAGTCCTACGAACACCTGCTGTTGCGTAAGGACGGATCGAGGCTCGACGTCGAGGCGAGGGCACGCACGGTGCCGTTTGAGGGTCGCCAGATTCTCGTCACGGCGCTTCGCGACATCACCGACCAGAAACGGGCGGGAGAGGAGCGACTCCGGCTGGTGTCGGCAATTGAACAGGCCGGCGAGATGATCACGATCTCGGACCCCCAGGCCGTGGTCCAGTACGTGAACCGCACCGCCGAGCAGTGCAGCGGGTATCGGAGAAGCGCGGTGGTGGGACACCCCGTGGGCCTGATGCTCGGTGCGAACGACGACGACCCGGTCTATCAGACTCTGCGAAAACAGGTCACAGCGGGGCATTCATGGATCGGCCGACTGGCGTGCCGGCGCAAGGATGGGTCGCCGTACATGGCCGACTTGTCGGTTGCCCCCGTGCGTGCTCCCTCGGGCGAGGTCGTGGCGGTGGTGGGTGTGGGCCGTGATGTCACGGTCGACCTGGCGATGGAGGAAGAACGGCGGCAGGCGCAGAAGATGGAGACCATTGGCCGACTGGCTGGCGGCGTCGCGCACGACTTCAACAACCTGCTGTCGCCCATCCTTGGCTACGCGGAGCTGATGCTCAATGATCTGCCTGCCGAGCATCCGTATCGGGAGCCCGTGTTCGTCATTCACGCGGCCGCCGACCGAGCCAGGCGCCTGACGCAGCAACTCCTGGCGTTCGGCCGGAAGCAGGTCATCGAAGTCAGTCCGATTGATCTGGCGCAGGTAGTGCGCGATTTCGAACGAATCCTCCGGCGCACGATCCGCGAGGACATCGAGATGAACGTCCGGCTGTCACCGGAGCCGTCCACTATCGAAGCAGACACGCGGCAGGTCGAACAGGTCCTGATGAACCTCGCCATCAACGCGCAGGATGCCATGACACACGGCGGCCACCTGTCGATTGAAACGGTGAGCGTCACGCTGTCGCGGCAGGAACCCGGCGCGTATCCGGACATCCCGGCAGGCTCCTACATCCGGCTTACTGTGGGTGACACGGGGTCCGGCATCGACCCGTCGATCATCCCTCATATCTTCGAGCCATTCTTCACGACGAAGGAGAAGGGCCGGGGGACCGGGCTCGGCCTGTCCACGGTGTATGGCATCGTGACGCAGTTGCACGGTCACATCCGTGTCGAAAGCACTGCCGGCGTGGGCACGCGCTTCCATGTCTACCTGCCGCGGCTCGATGGGGTGGGCGCACCGATCCTCCAGAACGCCGGCGCGGTGACGACGCATGCCGGCCATGAGACCGTCGTGGTGGCCGAAGACAACGACATGGTGCGCGGCCTGGTCTGCGGCGCGCTCAGGCGACGAGGCTACAACGTGATCGAGGTCGCGCAACCGGAACAGTGCCTGGCGCTGCTCGGGGCGCACGAGGCAACGCCCGATCTGCTTCTGACCGACGTGGTCATGCCGAAGGTCAATGGCCGGGAACTCCACGTCAGTCTCTCGGCACGATATCCCGGGCTGAAAGTCGTCTACATGTCGGGCTACCTCGATGATGTCATCGGCACACACGGCGTGCTGGAGGAGGGCGTGAACTTCATCCAGAAGCCATTCTCGCTCGAGGCGCTGGCGACGAAGGTCAGAGACGCGCTGGACGGTTGACGGCGCGGCTGGTAGCGGTTCTTGGGGCAGGCGCCGCATCACGTGTGGGACGAGCGAGAGGGAACACGATGGGTCACCTGGTCGGCAAGGACGTCTATCGGGCACTTGGCAGGAAGATTGACGGGCTGACACTCAGGGCCCCCTGGAACGACACCTTCCACGCGATCCTGAAAGAGCTGTACTCGGCCGAGGAGGCAGACCTCATCGTCCGCATGCCGTACGGCCCTACCACGATCGAGCATCTCGAGCAGACGACCGGATACGCCCGCGCCACGCTGGAGCGGGTGCTGGAAGCCCTGTGCCTGAAGGGCCTGGTCACAGACGTCCACCTGAGAGGCCGGTACCGCTATATCCCGTCGCCGCTGGCCATCGGCATCTTCGAGTTCACGATGATGCGGACCGGGGATGGCGTCGACCACAAGGAGTGTGCCCGGCTGTTTCACGACTACCTGTCGAACGGCGGTGTCTGGCAGGCCAACCTCGGCGCGGGGCAGCAATTGCAGTTGATGCGCACGCTGCCGCACGAGCAGGCCGTCGCACCAGAGGAGCACGTCGAGGTGCTCGACTACGAGAAAGCCGTGTCCATCGTCGAGTCGCAGAAGCAATTCGCGGTGGGCACCTGTTCGTGCCGTCATGAAAAGTCGCACACGGGGCTGAAGCGGTGCGAGGTGCCGCTGGAGACGTGCACCTCAATGGGAGGGGCGGCCGACTACCTGGTGCGCCGCAAGCTGGCGCGCCCCATCGACAAGAAGGAGATGCTCGATCGGTTGACCCAGGCAAGGGACATGGGGCTCGTGATGAACGCCGACAACGTGCAGAAGGGCGTGAGCTTCATGTGCCTGTGTTGCGGATGCTGCTGCAACATGCTGCTCGGCATCAGCCAGTTCGGCTACCCGCACACCGTGGTGACATCCAACTACCTCGCGAAGGCCGAGGACACCACCTGCGACGGCTGCCTGAAGTGCAAGAAGGCCTGTCCGATTAAGGCGATTTCTTTCGAACGGCTGGCCGAGCCGGTGGGCAAGAAGAAGGCGCGGCCCGTGGTGGACGAATCGATCTGCCTTGGGTGCGGCGTGTGTGCGCTCGCATGCACGACCCGCTCGATGACGCTCCGTCACCGGCCGCAGCGCGTGTTGTACCCCGAGTCGACGTTCGAGAGGATCATCCTGCAGGCCCTGGAAGTGGGCACGCTGCAGAACCTGCTGTTTGCCGAGCCCGACCGGCTGTCGCACCAGTTCCTGCGCGCCTTCGTCGGCGCGTTCCTGCGCCTGCCGCCGGTCAAGAGGGCCCTGGTTGGCGAGACGCTGCGCTCGCGGTTCCTTGGCGCATTGAAATCGGCGAGCGGCATGGCCAGTCCGCGCCCGTCGTAAGCCTGCGCGGGATGGCCTGCTGTGCTATGCTGCGCCACATTCGGACCAGTTGAACACCCCCGACGAGGAGTCGTATGACCCTATTCCTGTTATCGCTGGTTCTGGCGATGAGCGGTCAGACAGCGCCGCCTGCCCAGCCGCCACCGCCGACGGTGGCGCCCGCGATCGTTCAGAAGGCCCCGCCCGCGCCGCGCAAGCTGTACAACGAGACCGCCGACGCAAAGGCGCTGATTGCAGCCGCCCTCAAGTCCGCTGCCGAGGACGACATCCGGGTGCTCATCAACTGGGGAGCCAACGACGACGCGTTGTGCGCGACGTTCCTCCAAGAGCAACGGAGCACGGCCGTTTCGCTCAAGATCAGAGATGACTACAAGCTTGTCTACGTCGATGTCGGCCATTTCGACAAGAACCTGGACCTGGCCAAGTCATTCGGCGTGACGCTGACCGCCGGCGCCTTGCCCCACTTCACGGTGCTTGACGCCAAGGGCGCAGTGCTTGCCCAGATGTCGGGCAAGAACATGGCGAACGAGGTGGATCCGGCCGCGCTCGATGGGAAGAAGTTGGCGGCGTTCCTGACGAAGTATCAGGCGCCGGCGCCTGCTGAGGCACTCGCCGTGTTTACGTCGGCCGTCGCCCAGGCGAAGCGCGAGGACAAGGAGGTCTTCCTCTGGTTCGCGGCCCCCTGGTGAGGGTGGTGCCACAGGCTGGGCGCCTGGATGGCGTCCACGGACGTTGCACCGCTGCTGGCGAAGGAATTCGTCAGCGTCAAGATTGACCTGGATCGCGCGCCTGGCGCCGGCGATCTCGCAAAACGCTACCAGACGAAAGTCGAAGGGCTGCCGTGGATTGCCATCGTTGACGCCGATGGTAAGGCGATCGCCAATGCCACCGGCCCTGAGGGCAACATCGGGTTCCCGGCCAAGGCCAGCGAATACGCGCATTTCAAGACGATGCTCGACAAAGCGAAGCGGCACCTGACCGACGGGGACATCGTGGCCCTCATCGCGTCGCTCGAAGCGGCCAACAAAAAGTAGGGGAGACTCGCGGGAGAACGACGATGTTCAAGTGGCGCGCCTGTTTCGCGATGGTGCTCGCGCTGGCTCTTGCACCTGTTCACGCACAGCAACCGGGCAGAGAGCGGCCCGGCGGGGCGCCAGCGACGCAGCAGCCGACGACGCGCGAGGCCGGACAACCGGCCCAGCGCAACGAAGTCGCGGGCCCGAACGAAGAGAAGATCTCCCAGACGTCTCACGTGCTGCGCCTCGATGGGCGCGACATCAAGTACACGGCCACCACCGGCACCTTGCCGATTCGCCTCGATGACGGCAAGGTCGCTGCGCGGATGTTCTTCGTGGCGTACACGAAGGATGGCGAAGACGCGAAGACGCGGCCCGTGTCGTTTCTCTACAACGGAGGCCCGGGATCGGCAACCGTCTGGCTGCACATGGGATCGTTTGCGCCCCGCCACGTGCAGATGGCCGATGAGGGCTTCCAACCGGCACCGCCCTACAAACTCGTCGACAACGAACACTCGCTCATCGACGTCTCCGATCTCGTCTTCGTCGATGCGATTGATACGGGCTACAGCCGCGCCGTGGCTGGCGTGGACAACGCGCAGTTCCACGGGCAGGATGGTGACATCCGGGCGTTCGGCGAGTTCATCGCGGAATATCTGAGGGCGTACAACCGCTGGCCCTCACCCAGGTTTCTGATCGGCGAGAGCTACGGCACCATCAGGTCCGCCGGCCTCTCCCAGGAACTCCAGTCGCGCCACGGGATCGAATTGAACGGCATCGCGCTCGTTTCGGCGTTGCTGACGTACCAGACCCTGTCGACCGCGCCGGACAACGATATTGCCTGGGCCGCGCAGATCCAGACGTTTGCGGCCACCGCCTGGTACCACAAGAAGTTGCCGCCCGATCTGCAGCAGAAGACGCTCAAGCAGGTTGTCGACGAGGCCCGGACGTTTGCGTTCGGCGAATACATGACGGCGCTCACAAGGGGCCACACGCTTGCCGAAACCGAGCGGAAGGCGATGGCCGACAGGCTCGCGCGCTTGACGGGCCTGTCGGCGAAGTACATCCTGTCGGCCAATCTGCGCGTTGAGTCCGGGCGGTTCCGCAAGGAGCTGCTGCGCGACCAGCGGCTGATGGTCGGCCGGCTGGACGGCCGGTTTACGGCGCTCGATGCCGACGCCGCCGGCGAGCGGCAAGAGTTCGACCCGTCGAACACCGCCCTGCAGGGGCCGTACACGGCGCTCTTCGCCGATTACGTCAAGAACGTGCTGAAGTGGGATTCCGATCTGCACTACGCCACATCGGGCAATGTTCGGCCCTGGACCTACGTCCAGAATCGCTACATGGATACCACCGACGTGTTGCGCCTCACGATGGCGAGGAACCCGTTCCTCAAGGTTTTCGTGGCCTGCGGTTACTACGACATGGCGACCTTCGTTGGCGGCGCCGAATTCAACTTCACGCACCTCGCGTTTGATCGGCAGGTGACCGACCGCGTTTCGTTTGGCTACTACGAGGCCGGGCACATGATGTACATCCGGCCGTCGTCGCACAAGGCGCTGAAGCAGGACCTGGCGACGTTCATCCGCTCGGCAACCGGCTCGAAGGAATGACAGGGGGATATCGACATGCATGGAGTGCGAAGGACGCCAGGAATCGTGCTGATGGTGCTCGTGGCGTGTGTGCTGGTCTTTGGCGCCAACGGGCAGTCGGCGGCGCCGCAGGGACGGCCCGGCGCGTCGCCGGTCCAGAAGAATGATGACGACTACACGAAGCGGATCCTGGACAACACGCCGGACAAACGGATTCTGACCGAACTGGTCGATCACATGCCGGTGTCGGCGACTGTGCCGTCGCCACTGAAATTCCTGGGCTACGTGCCCGGCGAGAACAGCCGCCTGACGTATCACAAGGACATCGTCGCGTATTATCAGGCCCTCGTGAAGGCCACCGCCCGCGCCACGATGTGGGAGATCGGCAAGACAGAAGAAGGGCGCCCCGTGGTCGCTTTGGCCGTTGCCGACGAAGCGACCATCAAGTCGCTCGACAAGTACAAGCGGATCACCGCGCAGCTCACCGACCCGCGCAAGCTCTCCGAAGAACAGGCCCGCCTGCTCATCCAGACCGGCAAACCGATCTACTACGCGACCGGGAGTATCCATTCGCCCGAGACGGGCAGCCCCGAAATGCTCATGGAGCTGGCCTTCCGCCTGGCGGTGGAGGAGACACCCTTCATCAAGCAGATCCGCAACAACATTATCGTCGTCATTACGCCGGTGTCCGAGGTTGATGGACACGAGCGGCAGGTCGACAACCGGCGAGCGGCGGACGCCGGTCAGCCTCAGCCCGGGATGACGTACTGGGGCAAGTACGTGGCGCACGACAACAACCGCGACGGCATCGGCAAAGGTCTCGCCCTGTCGCAGAACATGCTCAAGTCGTTCCTCGACTTGCACCCGCAGGTGATGCACGACCTGCACGAATCGGTGACGCTGCTCTACGCCTCGACCGGCACTGGCCCGTACTTCCCGAGCGTGGCGCCCATCCAGGTGACCGAGTGGTGGTGGCTCGCCGAGACCGAGATCATGGAGATGACCAAACGCGGCGTGCCCGGCGTGTGGACCTACAACTACTACGACGGCTGGGTGCCCAACTACATGTTCTGGATTGGCGTCGGCCACAACTCGATTGGCCGGTTCTACGAAACGCAGAGCTACGGCGGCGGCGGTGGGCGAGGAGGCGCACCTGCCGCGTCTGGCGCAGCGGCGACGGGAGCGACGCCACCTGCCGGTGGCCGCGCTGGTGGTGCGGCGACACCTGCGGGCGGTCGGGCAGGTGCTCCGGCTGCGCCAGCGACTCAGGCGCCTGGTGCCCCTGCCGCGGCCGGTGGCCGATCCGTCGGCGGCGGGCAGAGCCGCGAGTGGTACCGGCCGTATCCGGTGCCGCCAGAGGGCGTGCAGTGGAGCGGTCGCGCCAACATCAACATGCAGGAGTCGGCCATCCTGATCGCGATGAACGCGGTGGCGAAAAACCGCGAGATGTTCCTCGAGAACTACTACCTTAAGAACAAGATGATGGTGGAGCAGGGCCGGACGCGCGCGCCCCATGCGTACGTCATTCCCGCGCAGCAGCATCGGCGTATTGACGCTGTCGATTTCATGAACTTCCTGCGGCGCGAAGCGGTCGAAATCCACACGGCGACCGCGCCGTTTACGATCGGCAAGGTCCAGGTCGCCGCCGGCGACTACATCGTCCGGCTCGACCAGCCGTACGGAGGCTTGGCCGACATGTTGCTCGGCGTGCAGTGGTACCCCGAACAGAATCCGCGGCCCTACGACGACACGGGCTGGTCGCTGCCGCTCCTGCGCAACGTGCAAACGTTCCGCGTGGACGACAAGGCCATCTTCGACAAGCCGATGACGCTGGCGACGGCGGACTTCAAGGCGGCGGGCACCATCACAGGCACGGGCGGCACGTTCGTCATCGAACATACAACCGACAGCGCGCTGGCGACGTTCAGGTTTGCCAACGCGAAGGTCAGGATGACGGCCGCCGAACAGCCCTTCGATCTGGCAGGCCACCACTTCGGCGCCGGGGCCTTCATCATTCCTGCAGCCAACCGTGCGCTGCTCGAGCCGCAGATCCGCGATTACGGCCTGCTGGTCTGGGCCACCGATACACCACCCAGCGTACCCACGCACGACCTCGACGTGCCGCGCATCGGCTATGTCCACTCGTGGTCCAGCACGCAGGACGAGGGCTGGGTGCGGATGGTACTCGACAAGATCAAGGTGCCCTACACGTACTTCGGCGACAACCTGCTGCGGCAGGGACGGCTTCGCGCGAAGTACGACGTGATCATCTATCCCAATGGCCCGGTGACGGTGGATGGCGGCGAGATCCCCACCGATGGGACGCCGCTGCCCTACAAGAAAACCGATCTCACGCCGAACATCGGCACGGCGCCCGATTCGACCGACGATCGGCGCGGCAGTCTCGGACGCGATGGGCTGAAGGCGCTCGAGGCCTTCGTGCAGGAAGGCGGCGTGCTCATTGCCGAGGGCACCGCGGCGACGCTGTTTCCGGAATACCGTCTCGTTCCGGGCGTGACGATCGAGCAGCCCTCCGGTCTTTATGCGCCAGGGTCGGTGATCAAGGCGCTCATCGGCGACAAGACTAGCCCCATTCTCTATGGGTACGACCAGAACACGATCGGCGTGATGTACAAGGGCGGGCCGGTGCTCGCTCTTGGCGGCGGTGGCGGCGGACGGGGTGACGGCGGCGGCCGTGGCGGGACCTTGCCGGCCGGAGTGGGTGGCGGCAATCTGCAGCCGATGGCAACGCCGCCGCGATTGACGACGCTTGATGCGGCGCCGGCGGCAGCCGCGCCCGCGGGGGCTGAAGGTCGTGGCGGACGAGGCGGTCGCGGTGGCGGACGAGGCGGGTTCGGCGGCGGGGCCGCAGTTGTCGCGCCTCCACGCGTGCTGCTGTCGTATCCAACCGATCCCAATGATTTGCTGCTCTCAGGCGAGCTGGTGGGCGGCGAAAACCTGGTGGGGCGCCCCGCGCTGGTCGACGCGCCGCTCGGCAAGGGACATCTCGTGCTGTTTGGCGTCCGGCCGTTCTGGCGCTACGAGACGCACGGCAGTTTCTTCTTCGCGCTGAACGCGATGCTCAACTGGAATCACCTCGACGCCGGGCGGAAGGCCGCCGGCGCGCCAGCCGGGGATCGCTGAGTCTGATCGCTTCATTGGCGTGACCCACGACGGACCGCCCGGCGCCCTCGGCGCCGGGCGGTGTCTGAGCCGGGAGGCGCCGGGAATCGTTCACATCGTCGCTTGATCCGCGTTATGCCACGGCAGGGGCCTCACCGAAGTACTGTGGCGCCGGCGTCGGTTGAGTTGCCTGCAAACCAGTTCTCGCCGGTCGTCTGGCGAGGACGGTAGAGGACGCGCGTGTCCCATTCAGCGACCAGCTCGAGATCGAGCACGCGAATCGCGTAGTCGACCAACGCTGGTGAGGCCCGGCCGCGGCGGACGACGACGTAGCCGAGCCGGGCGCGTCTGACAAAACCGCGAGCCTGCCGCCGGGCTGCCCGTTCAAGTTCTGGCGGAACGGTCTGGTCCTGACTGAGCAGCATCAATGCGCTAAGCACGGGGAATCTGCGGATGGAATCGACTCTCCCGGTCGATACCCGCGAGAGGTACCCGCCGATGAGTGGTTTGTGATGACGAGTCTGATGGAACTGCGCTGATGCGTTGAAGTTACCCACCGACGACAGCCCGTCCCGCACCCCGAACGGGAGTTCCAGGACACGTACCCCGCGCGGATCGTCAGCGATGATGTCGTAGACCGGCGACGGGATGGCCCCGTAGAGCGGGCGCGGTGCCGGAACGAGTTCGAACAGAAGCAGCGCCGACACGCCGGCCAGGATCACGCGTCGCCGTGCCGGGTAATGGTCGGTCACTGCCCTCAGTGCCAGCGCGAACAACACGGCGACCGCCATCATGACCAAAACCGAGAACCTCGCTGGAGCTCGTGCGCTGCCGACGATGGGCAGGTATCGCAGAAGGGTCCACGGCGTCGGAATGCTGAGATTGATGCCGGCAACGTGAACGAACGGCCCAAGCGCGACGGCGCCAGAGGCGAGCGTCAAGCCAAGCCAGTACCCAGGCACCCGAGCACGAACGGCCCATACGGCGAACCCGATCACCACGAGCGCGACCAGCGGGATGGCGGCGACGTTCTCGACGAACCCGCCGTCCCGTGTCGCCAGCCAATCGGCGAACCACGGGCGGAAGAACGGGTGATTGGGGTTCGGCATGAGGTAGGCGAGCAGGTCGACGCCGGGTGTGCTGGATCGCCAGAAAACTCGCGGCGTCACGTACCGTCCGTCGTAAACCCGGATGGCCAGGGCAGTGAGCAGCGGCGAGAGCAGCAGCGCAGAGCTCAGGATGCCGTACGGCGACAACCGGATGAGCGCAGAGATTCCTGCGGGCACGTGCCAGTGGATCTGAGGCCCATACGTCACGGCGGCCCTTGCCATGACCAGCACGGTCAGGATCAACACCGGGGTGTGCAGGGATGTCAAGCCCACGGCCCGGCCAGCCACCGAAAAGGTGGTGCCGCCGGTCGCCGCAATGCCAAGGGAAACGATACCAACCGCCGCGATCAAGAAGTCGAGCGCCCGAACGGCCAGTCGGGGCCGTTCCCCGTGCGGCCTCGACAGTGTGACGTCGAGTACATTCGCGGCCAGGTGCCAGGCGCCGAGCAGCAGGCAGTAGACGCCGTAGTAGGGATCGCAGTACGTGGCCCATGCCAGCGTGGCCCCGAGCGCGGCCATGTCGCGCCGACGCCTTGTGCGTCCGGTCCGGCGCAGCAGGAGGACGAAGATCGGCAGCGGCGCGGCTGCAACCAGGCTGAAATGCGCGGTGCCTCTGGCAATCAGCGCGGGGCAGCCGGCAAACAGCAGGCCACCCAGCCAGGCTCCAATGCCGTCTCCAGCCACGTCGCGTGCGAGCACGTACATCGCATATGCGGTCAGTACAATCAACGCCAGGTAGATCAGATTGAAGGCGGCAACAACTCCCACCAACCGGATCAAGGGCAGACCGAGCAGGTCGGCAAAAATCGTGTAGTTGTGGAGCGTGAGATCCGCGTGAGGATCGAGCGAAAAGATGGTCGACGTGAACCACGGAAAGTGCATGTTCTCCAGCAGTTCGTGCTCGAATACCCAGAGGTTCCACACATAGACGCCAGTGTCTCCCGATGGCGACCCGGTGAGATGGGTTCCGAGATGGGCGGGCAGCGGCCATGTGAAGACCAGGGCGACCACCATGTACCCGACCAGCGGCAGGATGCGCCGATACCACGCCCGGCGGGGCAGGCGTCGGTCGGCCGAACTATCCGGTGCGCCGAGGCCGGATGGGTCGGTTCGACTCAGTCCGTCTGTCATGATCGACGACATCTCCGTGGCGGTGTTGTCAGACTCCTCCGGTAACGGCCCGCGTGACCCTGCAGGGAGCCACCCGGTGCGATTCGCGATGACGGAACGCTACTGGAAGAATGGAGACGCCGGAATCTACCAGACGGGGGAGTCTCTATATCTTTGGGTATACCGGAGCAAGCGGTCAGGAAACCAATTTCTGCACGTACCGCATGAGCGCAACCCGGCCGTCGAGCGCCAGTTTCTTGTAGACGTTGTGGAGATGAACTTTGACGGTGCCCTCGGATATGTGCAGCTGTTCGGCGATCTCCCGGTTGCGACACCCGTCCGCGACCATGCGGGCGACGACCAGTTCCCGCGCGGTCAAACTGCCGGTGGCCTGGCTGAGGGCCTCGTCGTGTTTGAGCGTGCGGTCGAGGGCGGTCGACAGCAGCTCGCGGTCAAACCACACGCCGCCCGTGGCGACGTGACGAACGCAGTCGATCAGGGCCGTGTGGCTGCTGTCCTTGAGGACGATTCCGCTGACGCCAAGGCGTGTCGCTTCGACCACCGCGTGCTCATCGGCAAACGCCGTCAGCAGCACCGTTCGCGTACGAAGCCCCTCGGTCCGGAGCGTCCGGAGGACGCCAAGGCCATCGATGCGCGGCAACCGGAGATCAAGGAGCAGGACATCCGGCCGGTGGATTCTCACGGCTTGGATGCAGGCCTCGCCGTCCTCGCACGTGGCCAGGACCCGGAAGTCCGGTTCCGCTCGGAACAACTCCTGGAGGCCGTGAAGCACGATCGGGTGATCGTCGGCCAGCACCAACGTGACGGCCGCCATCAGACTGGCTCCTCGTACGGGATGCGCATCTCCACGCAGGCGCCCGCCGGATGCGAGTCGACACTCAGCGTGCCTCGGAGTGACGCGACGCGGTCGCTCAGGCTCTCCGGGCCCAGATGCTCTTCCGCCAGTTCGGATCCGGTGCGGCGGCCAACGAAACCGAAACCGCAACCATTGTCGCTGACCGACAGGGTAAGCACGCGGTTCGCGCCATGAATCTGGACGTCCGCAGTCGTCGCGCCGCCGTGGCGCGCGGCATTGGCCAGGGCTTCGTGGATCATCAGGCCTGCGGTGCGCGCCATGTCCCCTGGGAGGGGAGAGGCCAGCTCCACACGGGCCGTGACCGCGAGGTTCCACTCGCGCTTCATACGCTCACCGAGATCCGACACGACCTCCTCGAAACGCTCAGGCACGGCGTCCGCCTGCGGACGTGGCCGTAGCTGGGTGACGAGCAGACGGAGTTCCCGCTGGCTGGCGGCCAGCGTCGTCTCGGCCGCCTCGAGTTTCTGTTCGACTGCTGTCGAGTCAGGCATGATGTGCCGCCGCAGTTGATGCAACTGGAGCCGCGCGGCCGTCAGCGATTGCAGCAAGCCATCGTGCAGGTCGCGGCCCAGCCGCGTTCGCTCGTCTTCGACCGCGACGTCCCGCAATTGCGCGAGCAACTCGGCATGGTCGAGCGTGGTGGCAATTTCGCGCGTGCTGATGGCGGCCAACGCGACATCGTCGGACGTAGGGCGCCGCTTGTCGAGATAGAACACCCAGCCTGCCAGTCGTTCGCTGGGCAGGGGGATGGCCACCACTGATCGCGCGGCGATGTCGGCCAGGAAACGGCTGTCGAAGGGGGCGCCACGCCACTCACGGAATCCGGCCGCCGTCGAGACCAGCACACGATCCTGCATAGAGGTGTTTGTCCACACGAAGGCCACGCCGGCCAGTTGCTCATCAATGACGGAGTCACCCCAGTCGGATGGGGCATCCACCAGCGAGCATTCCGCCGGCGACCAGGACGCCGCCCTCAGCGACGCGTGTCCGGGTTCGTTCCAGACCATCAGCACGCGGGGAGCCGACAGGATGTGGGCCGCGTGGCCAAGCAGGTGCTTCACCAGTTCGGGGGTATCGAGCGACACTGGCCTCGGCCAGTCCGCGAGCTTTCTGATTTCCACCCGCACGCGCTCTTCGTAGGCGCTGAGGTACGCCACGAAACAGGCGAGCACAGCGAGGTACATACTCCTCAGAATGAACCGGTTGACGTCGAACGCAGGATCCTTCAGCACGTTGGCGGCGAAGAAGCCAAGACCGACGTACGCCACCAGGGCCACAGCAGCCGTCGCCAGCGCTCCGCGCCACTGCCACCGGACCGCCCCGGCCAGAATCGCAAACGTCAGGTAGGCGAAAAACGGGCTCGTGCCCCCTTCGGTCAGATAAATGAAGAGCAGGAACAAGACCAGGTCGATCCCGTGTGTGGCAATCTGGACAACGCGAATGGAGAGATTGGATTTCCAGACGGCCAGCAGGATAGCTGTCGAGTAGACCACGTACGCCGCCATCACCACGTACGCGGCCGGAGCATGCCGGGCCGGTGCGCGTGGATCGAGCCAGACGACGAGCAGGCCAAGAACGGCGAGCAGGATCCGTCCGGCCGCGACGACGTGTTCACCACGGCCGGCTGGCGATTGTGGCCACAGGCCCACATGATCGGTCACGGCGACTCCGTCGGACTGCGGCGGACGGGCGACAGACAGGGCTCTCGGGATCATGTGTGTTTGTCGCGGGCAGTCTAACAGGTGTGCCATCTTCCTTCCAGCCGCTCAACGTTGCGCGCGCTCTGTCACGCATGGCCGGGCGCGCCCCGGTCGCGCCGCCGGACTGGCTCTGGCAGGCCGAACAGTCAGGCCAATCGCAGAGCGGGCGATGGAGCCTGATTCCGGACACGGCCTGACGTATCATTAGCGGCGTGTCTCCTGGCCCCAGGTGCACCGCCATCACCACACCGAGGATGTATGCCAATCGATTTGCGAAGTGACACTGTGACGCTGCCGTCGCCCGCCATGCGGCAGGCGATGCTGACGGCCGAGGTCGGCGACGATGTGTTCGGCGAGGATCCGACCGTCAAACGACTGGAGCATCTGGCGGCGGAGATCACCGGGAAGGCCGCCGCGCTGTTCGTGACGAGCGGCACCCAGGGCAACCTGGCGTCGTTGCTCGCCCACTGCGAGCGCGGCCGCGAGGTGATCGTCGGCGACGAATCCCACATCTACCACTACGAGAACGGCTCGGCGTCAGCGGTCGGCGGCCTGGTCCTCAAGCCGGTTCGGACCAACGCCGACGGCACGATGCCGCTCGACGCCCTCGAAGCGGCGATTCATCTGCCGGCGCACAATTACCACTTCTACCATCACGCGCCGCCCGGCGTGATCTGCCTCGAGAACACCCACAATCGGTGCGGGGGATCGATTCTCTCGCCCGAGTACTTCGCCGAGGTGGCCACGATTGCCGCGCGCCACCGGCTGCCGATCCACCTGGACGGCGCACGCCTGTTCAATGCTTCCGTCGCAGCGGGGAAGCCGGTGACGGCCTGGACGCAGTACGTGTCGTCGGTGCAGTTGTGCCTGTCGAAGGGGCTGGCTGCGCCGGTCGGATCGATGATCTGTGGCACCGCGGAGTTCGTCGATCGGGCGCGCCGCATGCGCAAGGTGCTGGGCGGCGGGATGCGGCAGGCTGGCGTCATCGCGGCGCCGGGCATCGTTGGGTTGACCGACATGGTCGGGCGGCTGGAAGAGGATCATCGGAATGCCCGCATCCTCGCCGACGGGATCGCCGCGCTGCCGGGCATCGTGCTCGATCCCCCACGCGTCGACACGAACATCGTCGTCTTCCGCCTGCCGAGCGTGGCGCGCGCCGAAGCGTTTGCCACGGCGCTCGGGGGACAGGGCGTGCTCGTGTCGGACTTCGGCGGCGGCCGCCTCCGCGTCGTGACGCACTATGGCATCAGCGAGGCCGATTGTCGGACGGCCGTTGGCGTGATGCAGAAGCTCTGGTTGCGGCCGTAGGGGCGCCATTGATCGCGCCCTCTGAATGGCGCGCAGCGAAAAGAGGTCGGATCTGATGTCACCTTCGATGGACTGGGTGAACGAGTTTCCAGGTGCGGTGACGGTCTGCGATCGCGACGGCATTATCGTGGCGATGAACGACACGTCGGCGCGCACGTTCGAGGCGGACGGCGGGCGCGCGCTCATCGGCAGGAATATGCTCGACTGCCATCCCGAGCAGGCGCGGACGAGGCTGGCTGACCTGCTGGCCGCGCCGCGCGTCAACGCGTACACGATCGAGAAACGCGGTGTGCGGAAGCTGATCTATCAGGCCCCGTGGTACCAGCACGGCGCGTATCAGGGAGTGGTCGAGTTGTCGCTGGAATTGCCCAGTCCGATGCCGCACTTCGTGCGCGAGGGTTGATCCGGGCCGGTACGCTTGATTGCCAGCTGTGGGCGTGGCACACCATACGCATGAAACGTACGAATCTTGGGTAGTGGGTCAGTTTGAAAATCGCTGGCTTCGACGGCCTGGTCGGTTCGTGCCAGAATGGGCCATGCCTTCTCGAGTAAGCTAAGAAAACAGAGAACCACGCGGCGATGGTGAGCCTATACTCAACGTATTACAACTTCGGGCGTGTGCGTCAGACGCTCCTCGAAGAGCTGCACGTCCGTGAGGCCAAAAGGCGGCGACATGCAAGATGAATGGACGAAGGTGAGTGTAGGCGACCAGCTCGTGAAATTCACGTACTCGGAGCTTCCGACCGGGGAAGCGTTTCTGACTGCGCAGATTGCCGGCCAGGAGGTCGTCTGCTCGGTCATTTTGCCCGAGCCGGAACACCCGTTCAGTCGTGCAGGCATTGAAAGTCACTTCGAGCACGGAATGGACTTCGGTTTACGGCCTCGTGGAAAGAAGCCCATTCCCGAGCGTCCGGCAGTTTCAAACTGACACCCTACCTGAAGTCCGTTTGATCGTACAACCCGACACCCGTCCCTGATGTCCGCCTGCCGAACCCACGCACGGTGGACACGGTGATTCCCGGCATGTCCGGCAGCGCGTGCAGTGCGTGGATCACGTTCTGGAAACGGTCTGTCCTGATGATCGCCTTGATCTCCTGCATTAGAATTCCACCTCCATCCGCTCCCGAGCAAACCACTGATACAGCGCCGGCAACACCAGGAGCGTCAGCGCAGTTGAGGTGACCAGTCCACCGATCACGACGATGGCCAGCGGGCGTTGCACTTCGGAGCCCGGCCCCGTCGCGAAGACCATGGGAATCAGACTGAGGATGGCGATGCTGGCGGTCATCAGCACCGGTCGGAGCCGCGCCTCGCAGCCGATCCGCACCGCATCAGCGACGCTGGCGCCGCTTGTTCGAAGGTCGGAGATGTACGAGATCAGCACGACGCCGTTCAACACGGCGACGCCGAAGAGCACGATGAACCCCACCGAGGCCGGGACTGACAGGTAGAGCCCGGTGAGGAACAGCGCGAACACGCCGCCGACCATGGCGAAGGGCAGGTTCACGAGGACAAGGCCTGCCAGCCAGACCGAGTCGAAGGTGAAGAACAACAGCAGGAAGATCAGCCCGACCACCACGGGCGTGATGACCATCAGACGTTTCATCGCCTGTTGCTGGTTCTCGAACTGTCCGCCCCAGTTCAGGTAATACCCCGGGGGCAGATCGACCGTCGTCGCGATCCGCCGCTGCGCTTCCTTGACGAAGCTGCCGATGTCGCGGCCGACCACGTTCAGTTCGATCCCGATCCGCCGCTGGCCGTTCTCGCGACTGATCTGCGTCGGCCCTTCGACCGTCTTCAGGTCGGCGAGTTGGTTCAGCGACACGCGATACCCGCCCGGCACATCGACCAGCAGGCCGCCGAGCGCCTCAATTGACTGCCGGCGTTCCTCGGGAAAGCGCAGGGCGATGTCGAACGCCCGGTTCTGCTGGTACACCCGCGACAACGGCTTGCCGGCGATGGCCAGTTCGATGACCCTCAGCACGTCGCCCGTGTTCACGCCGTAACGCGCGACCTTGTCTCGATCCACGGTCACGGTCAGGTACGGCTGCCCGGCCAGGCGCTCTACCACCAGATCGGCAGCACCAGGAATGCTCCCGAGGATGGGCCCCAGCTCGCCCGCCTTCCGCCTCAACACATCCGTGTCGTCGCCAAAGAGTTTGAGGATGATCTGGGCACGGGTCCCGGCGACGAGTTCGTCAATCCGGCACTGAATCGGCTGACTGAAAGTGAACACCATCCCGGGGATGTCCGCCAGCGAGTCGCGCATCTTCTCGATCAGTTCCTCCCGAGAGTGGGCACTGGTCCACAGTTCGCGGGGTTTGAGCACGCCGACAAAGCCGGTCTTGTCCACGCCGCGGGCCTCAATGGCCACGCCTGTCTGTCCGGTGCGCGACACAATCGTCTCCAGCTCGGGGAAGCGCTTCAAGCGCTGTTCCACCTCGCCGATCGTCCTCATGGCCTGCTCGAGCGAGACGCCCGGAATCAACTGGACATCCATGTCGAATGCGCCTTCGTCCATGACGGGCATAAACTCCGTACCGAGGCGCGGGATGAGGATGACCGCGCCGACCAGCGCAAGACCGGCTGCCGTGACCACGACAAGACGCCTGCGCAGCGCGAATCCCAGAAGCGACAGGTAGAGACGCCTGGCCACAGTCATGACCGGGCTCTCCCGGTGCACGGGCCTGAGCGCGACCAGGCAGAGCACCGGAGTGACGAAGATCGCGAACACCACGGACGACAGAAGCGCAATGGCGACGGTGTAGGCGAGCGGCGAGAACATCTTGCCTTCCATCCCCTGCAGCGTGGCGATGGGAATGAAGGTCAACGCGATGATCAGTTCGCCGAAGATGCTGGGCTTCTGCACCTCCACCGCGGCGCGGAGCACGGTCGCAAGCCTCGACTCGTTGTTGGGACTCATCGCGAGGTGACGCTGGATGTTCTCTACCTGGATGATCGTGGCGTCGACGACCATGCCGATCGAGATGGCGAGTCCGCCGAGCGACATCAGGTTCGCGTTCAATCCGGTCCAGCGCATGATGATGAACGTGAGGAGCCCCGACAGCGGCAAGGCGAGGATCACCACCAGCGCGCCCCTCGCGCTCCACAGGAAGAGGACGAGGACCACGAGGACCAGAACGGATCCCTCTGCCAGCGCCTTCAGCACCGTACTGGTGCTCGCGTCGACGATGGACGATCGGTCGTAGAAGGGGACAATCTGCAGGCCCTCGGGCAGGACGTGGCTCTCGTTGATCTCCCGGACCTTCGCCTCGACGTTCTTCACGACTTCGCGGCTGTTCTCGCCGCGCAGCATCATCACGATGCCGCCCACGACCTCGCGCTGGCCGTCCCTTTGTGCGGCGCCCTGTCGAATCGCATGATCGATGCGCACCTCCCCGATGTCGCGGATCGCCACGGGCGTGCCCTTCTCGGCTTTGAGCACGATCTTGCGGATGTCCTCCTCCGATCGGATCAGGCCCACGCCGCGGATGATGTACTGCTCGGACCCCTGCGACACGACGCTGCCGCCGACGTTCGAGTTGTTGTTGCGGACCGCGTTGGCGACCACATCGACCGACAGGTCGTACTTCAGCAGCTTGTCGGGGTCCACGAGCACCTGGTACTGCTGCAGGTACCCCCCGAACGAGTTGATCTCGGTGACGCCGGGAACGCCCTTGAGAAGCGGCGTGACCATCCAGTCCTGGATGGTCCGGAGCCGGGTGAGCGTGGCGACCTGGTCCGCCGCCGCCGCGGTCTTGTTGCTCTCGAGGGTGTACTGATAGATCTCGCCCATCGCCGTCGCGATGGGTCCCATCTCGGTCTCAACGCCCTCCGGTAATGACCGCTCAACGGCTGCCACGCGCTCGTGGACCT
The DNA here is from genome assembly GCA_026393675.1 of Acidobacteriota bacterium. Classification (NCBI taxonomy): domain Bacteria; kingdom Pseudomonadati; phylum Acidobacteriota; species Acidobacteriota bacterium. The sequence continues at coordinate 273,002 of JAPKZQ010000015.1, forward strand.
GCTGGCGCGCGAAGTAGATGTCCACCTCATCACGAAACACGAGCGTCACCACCGAGAGGCCGTATTTCGTCACCGACCGCATCATCACCAGACCGGGCAGGCCGCGCATCGCGTTCTCTAGCGGATAGGTGACGAACTGCTCGATCTCGAGCGGCGACATGCCGGCCGCCGTGCTGACCACCTCGACCTGGATGTTGGTGACGTCCGGGAAGGCGTCGATTGGGATGGTGCGAACCGCGTAGGCGCCGAGGCCAATCATCACCAGGACCGCCAGGCCAACGACCAGGCGCTTCCGGAGCGAGAATGCCATCAACCGTTCCAGCATGTGCAGGTGCCTTTCGCCAGGGTGGCGGCTACTCGCCGGCCAATGTCGATTTCAGGAGTTCCGCCTTGAGGTTAAACGCTCCGGCGATGACCACCATTTCCGATCCATCCAATCCTCGTAATACTGCACGTCGGGCGCCGATGCGATCACCGACTTCCACCAGGCGCGCCACGAACGTGTCCGCTTCCTCGCGAACGAACACCATCGACTCGCCGCCGATCGTCTGGATCGCTTCCTGAGGAAGCGTGAGCACGTTTCGTGCGCTCACCGCGTTTGGCAACTCGCCCTGGATGTACATGTTCGGTTTGAGGAGCCGCCCGTCGTTGCGCACGACGACCCGGATTTTGACGGTGCGGGTCTTCTCGTCCACGATATCGCCCACATGATCCACCCGACCATGCCAGACGCGGTCCGGGTAGAGGCTCGTCGTGATGCGCACCTCACGGCCGCGGACCACGTGCGGCAGGTCGGCCTCGCGCGCGTCGAGGAGGGCCCAGAGCGTGGAGAGATCGGATATCGTCAGCAGCATCTTCTGCGGCTCGATGTGCTGCCCGTTGATCACGTCGCGCTCGACGACGTGACCGGCGATTGGGGCCGTCAGTGTGAGGTAGGGCTCGGCGAGATCGTCCATCGCCGCGGTGCCGTTGTTCGGTCGGCGCGCCTGGCGAAGTAGTTGTTCGACGGTGGCCTGGTCGAGGCCGTAGGAGTGCAGATTCGACTCGGCCACGGCGAACTCGATCGAGGCGTTCTCGAACTCGGCCCGTCGTCGAAGGTGTTCCTTCTGGTCGATCGCTTCCTGCTTCAGGAGGATCTCCGCCCGCTCGAGTTCGCGCCGCGCGAGTTCCAACTTCGCGCCGGCCTGCAGGTAGGCCGTCTTGGCCTGCGCCAGGGCGGGCGCGTGCACCGTGACGAGCACCTGGTGCTGACGCACCTCGTCGCCCACTTGGGCGCCGACCAATACCACCTGGCCGTCGAGGAGCGAGGAGATCTGCGCGGTGTGTTGCAGGTCGAGGCTCAGCACGCCGGGAAGCGCGATCGCGCCGGCGACAGTGGTTCGCGTCGCCTGGGCGACGTCGATGCCCCACTTCTTCTGGATTGCACCGGGAACGCGAACCGTATTCCGCTCCGCGGTCTTGTCGGGCTTGGACTGCTGTACGTCCGGCTTCGGGCTGTCGGCGTTGGTAGCCTTGCACGCGCCGCACGCGCCGCACGCGACCACGCCGACCAGCGCCAGGCCGATCCACTGGCTCTTCATCGCATTTCCTTTCCCTGGGCCGCCGCGGGTGTCCCCAGGGCCGCCTCGTACTGAAACAGGCTGATCCGGTAGTCGAAGCGCGCGCGGTTCTGCGTGCGCAGGGCCTCTCGAAGTGCTCGTTGGGCGTCCAGGTAGTCGATCAATGTGGCGGCGCCGCTGCGGTACGACGCGAGCACGATGTCGCGTGCCTCGCGCGCGCTCTTCAGGTACTCACCCTCGACATAACTGTTACGCCGACGCGTCACATCGACGGCGTTCAGCGCCTCCTGCACGTCGAGCGAGACTTGGGTCTCGACCGCTGCCAGTCGCGCCGTGGCTTGCTGTTGCTCGGCACCCGCCCGCGCAATTCCTGCCTCGTTTCGGTTGAAGATCGGCAGCGGGACGCCGAACGTGAAGACCAGCCCGCTCGTGCCGAAATCACGCTTGAGGCCGGCCCCGACGAAGAAGGACGGCGTGCGGAGGGCATGCTGCAGGCGAAGCCCAGCCTCGGCGCGCTCCCGTTCCCGACGGGCCGCGTCCAGATCGGGCCGGCTGGCCAGCGCCAGGCCGACCGGGGAATCCGTGGCGTCCCGAGACGACGAAATCGCCGCGGCGATCGACGTCGGCAGCAGATCATCGACCGTGTCGAACGCCTGGTCGAGCGGTCTCAGGTTGAGGAGCGCGAGGAGGGCGCTGCGGGTATTCTTCAGCGCGAGTTCCGCCACAAACGCGTCGTCGGCGAACCGGAAACGTTCCACCTGGAGACGGCGCAACTCGACGCCGGACAGTTCGCCCTGTTCGTATCGGGCTCGGTTCAGCGCCAGCACCTTGTCGATCTCCTCGAGCGTCGTGCGCGCCACCTCGTCGTCCGCCTTGGCGAGGACCACTTGCATGTAGGCGCGACGAACCTCGAAGCGCAGCTGGCGGAACGCGTCCCGGACCGAAGCCCGCGACGCTTCGGCGCCACGTTGCGCCTGCTCGGTCCGAAGCCGCCGGCGTCCACCCGGTTCGAGTTCCTGTTGGACGCCGAAGGCCAGTTCCTGGTTGTCGAAGAACGGCGGCCGATTCTGCTGCGACAGCGGGATTCCCTCGGAACTGAAGGTGAAAGCCGGGTTCGGCCGCTTCCCCGCGCCCAGCACGTCGGCTTCCGACGCGACGACGCCTTGTTGTGCGACGACGAGTTGCGGGTTGCGTGCTTCCGCGATCCGAAGCGCGTCTTCGAGCGACAGCCGGGCAGGCACCACAGAATCCTGGGCCAGCAGCCTGCCTGCGCCGACCAGGAGCAGTCCACACGTGAGAAACGCTCGATTCATGACACAACCAGGGCGTGGGCGCACGCCAGCTACACGAGGTGAATGGAGGGGGCAGTCTGTCGAGTGTGAGGCTAGAGGGCTGGCTGCGGAGGGTGATAGAGCTGCGCGAGTGAGGCGGCAGGGACGAAACTCAGGCAGAACGGATCGACCGCCGACGATTGCGGAGACTCAGCAATCAGGATATGTGCCGAGAGCGTAATCGAGTGCGCGTGACAAAAACAGTGATCCGGATGCAGCAGCCCGGGGCGCTTCGGGGCATTCGTGTCATGGTGCGACAGGCAGGATGTCGGACACGGGCCATCGAACGCGTCTCCGGCGCAGAAATCCGGCAGGCCGAGGTCAACGCTGATCCAGGCCAGCAGAAAGAGCGTCGCGCAGCGAATCCAGCCGTGTCGGGCAAGCGAACGCATGGGCGGGGCGCATCATAGCAGGAGAGGGAGTCGGCGCCAAATTCGCCGAATGGACGGGGAGCCGGTTGCCGCCTCCAGGAGTCGGTGGACGGTAGGTGGTGGACAGTAGTCAGTAGGACGCAAACTGCGGTAGGGGCGACGCACGCGTCGCCCGCGGCCCCTTCTTCCTGACCATGCGCACAATCTGGCAGGGTCTTGTCTGAACCGCCCCTATTCCCTCAACAGCGTGTCGATAAGCAGGGACATTTCATCGATCATTGCCTGTTCACCCAGGAAACCTAGTGTTCTAGAGCGGATTCTGCCATGGCGATCGATCACCACCTGGCTTGGCAGTCCGCCGATATCGTACTTTCTACTTAGAAACACATCGTCAAAGAGCACGGGAACTGTGAAGTGACTCTCCGCAAAGTACTTCTGGACGCGCATCGCGAGGTTGGCGCCGGTGTCGGCTTCCTGGGTATCAATGGCCAGAATCACCACGTCGGGATTGTCCTGGTATTTCTTATGAACTTTCTCCAGGACCGGCAGCGCGGTCTTGCAGTGCGCGCACCAGGTTGCCCAGAAGTCAAGCACCACGACCTTGCCTCGAAGGACCGACAGGTCGACGATTCGTCCGTCGAGGCTCTTGAGTCTGAAGTTGATTGCTCGTGGACTGGATGGTCCATCCGACAGCTTCCCTCTCAGTCGATTGTTCTTGAACTCGCCGGCTTCAATCAGAGCTTGGTCGAATCCTTTTGCCGATCCCATCCGCTTCCGATAGGCCATCCTGTAATACTCAACCAGTTTTTCTGTCGAAATCCCCTGGCGCAGGCTGTTCGCACAGAATTCCACAACTCTGCTGTCTTCGCCATTTTTCAGATAACATTCGGCCAGCCGTTCATTGATCTCGGGCCGTTTGCCTTTGGTCAACACAAAGGCCTCTTCAAAGAGTCTCTCCGCTTCCCGGGTATGACCTAGCGTCAAGAGACCAAGAGCTGAGGTGGCCAGTCCTGCTCCGACGTTGCCTTCAAGAAATGTCTTCCATTCACTCTGGCTCATGTAGGTCGGTTTAGATTCTTGTCTAACCCGTTCAGTTCCTTTTCTGGCCCACTCCATGGCCTGTTCAACTCGTTCCTTCTTCTCAATGTGGTGCCATGCGATCTGGATGTAGAACATGCCATCGGGTCTTCGTGCTGAATCCAACAACGTGATCGCCTTGTCGTACTGGCCAGCCTTGAAACAGTAGAAGACGAGGGTGTTCTGGAACCTCTCCAAGTCCGGGCCCTCCTGCGGGAAGTCATTCAAGAAGGCCTCAAGCAGGGGGATCTTCTTCGCATAGTCCATTTCCGCGTAAACTGCGCGGAGACGAACGCTGACCGCAATCGGGCCCTTCGGATGGACGGCTATGGCGGACGTGACGATCTCATCCGCCTTCTGCAGTTGGCCGACTTTCTCAAACCACTTCAGCAGTTCTACCATCATCTCTTCGTCATCCGGCCTGGCTTCAGAGAGGTCCTTCAACGCGGCGGCTATCTTCGCTTTGGTTTCATTCGTGGGCGATTCGCTCATCCACAGCGCCCAGAGTGAGATGGATGCCCGCCAGTTGTCGGGATAGAGGAGCCTCTCCTTGTCCAGTTCGGTCCTTGCCGCGGCCAGGTCTTTCTTGCGCTTGAAACCTGAAACATCGATCGATTGGAGAATGGAGGCGCGTTGCAGATGAGAATGTTCCAGTGGCTTTCCATCGGTTCCATACAAATAGGAATCCCAGGCGTTCTTGTTATTGTCGTCGGTCTTGCCCTTCGAGGTGAACCGCAGCAACATCAATCTCGCCTTGTCATCATCAATCCTCAAGGTGCAACTGCACGACTGGCCCGATTGAGTCATTGGAATGTCGAGGCGAAGCGCGTCCTCTGAGACTCTTAAGAGAAGAACCTCGGCAGTCATGGCCTTGCATTCCTGCAACAGAGCACCGGGTGCCCCCGAGTTGTAGGCGATGACGAGTGGCTCTCCAATCCTAGGCATGTGCGGGGTGAGGGAGAGGACCTGCTCCTCCCCCAATGGGGCTGACAGTAGCAGGCCACTCACACTTCCCAGCAGCAGGAGTAGTGCTTTGTTCATGAACCCGCTCCTCGAAGATATGAACAGTGTCTCTGGAGTAGTGGCCGGATCAGTGAGTGACTATGACCGCTGCAGTGCAGGGGCGACGCATGCGTCGCCCCCCAGCTCCTAGTCTTTGTCCCGACTACTTAACGATCGTCGCCTTCACCTCGAGCGTGACCTTGCGATCGGTCAGCGGGTCGGCCGACTGGCAGAGAATGGCTGGCACGCCGTCGTTCAGGATCGACGTCACACTCTGCGAAATCGACGTCTTCCCAGCCGGGATGTCTGCCGACGTCGCGTCGTTGAGCAATTGGTATTCCAGAGACGCACGTATACGGATCTTGTTGCCCTCGACTTCCGGCCACGCGTCGATCGACAACGGCACCTGCGTGGAAGGCACACCCTTGCGGACTACATCGGCGTTGGTTCGGATGCGCCCAGACTCCATATCAGCCACATTCATCGTGACGGTCTTCTTAACCGGCGTCGCCGTGCCGATCTGATCGGTGATCGTGAATTCCAGACGGAGGTTAATCAACTGGCCTCGGGCACGCCGGACGGCTGGCGGTGGCGTGGGCGCTTCTGGAGCAGTGGCAGCGCGAGGGGCCTGGGGTGCCGTAGGGGCCTTAGCAGGCGCCGGCGGTGGGGGCGGTGCCTGCGGATCGTCGCCAACCGTCGTCAACCTGACCTTGGGCGTTGCGGCGATGGCCGGTCTGACAATCCGCAGGGTCGACTGCGGCGTCGTTGCCACCTGTGGTGCGTTTGGCGCGGCGACCGGGCTTACGGCGGCAACCGGCGCAGCAGCCGCGACCGGCGCCGGCGTCTGGGCAGCCGCGAAACCTGCCGACGCCAGAACCAGGAAGGCCGCGGTGGTGAGAGTCAATCGAGCGTTCATCTGTTCTGTCTCCTTTGTACTTCGACTCGCAAGTAGGGTTGAATACTCTGGTGCGTTGATCCGGTCAATGCGCTTGCTCAGCACAAAGTCCTGAGGGAGTAGGGTCGTCGTCGAACCTACGAATCGAAGGACTTTGGATCTCGGTCGATCCGACCGGGATATCCTGAATGGTGATGGGTTTGAGATCGACGAGCGGCTCGACGCCGATGTCGGGGATGTGGATGGCATCTGGCCCGAGGGCCGCAATGGCAATGGGATCCGGCTGTGCGAGCGGGGACGGACCCGTCTCTTCCACAGCGCCAGCCGTTTCGGCTGCAGGAGTGTTTCCGCCAGTGACACCGGCGCCGTGTCGAACCCCGGTTCTTACCGGAGCGCTCTGGCTCTGACTGTGACGTGCCGAACCTGCGCCCGTCGCCAACCCGGCGTTGGCGAGTGTCCCCGAGGGCTGAGGCTGCGGCTTCGCCGCGCCAGCAGCCGGTATCGATGACGAGTCGTGCCTGGCGGTGACCGACTCGGGCTGATCCCCGGGACGCCCGAACCAAACAGTCGCCGCAACGGCCATCACAATGACCGCCATTCCTGCGGCCCACGCCCAGCGGGGCAACTGACCCGCCGCCCGCTCGCCTTCGCCCTCGATGCGCGCGAGCACCTCGGCGCGCATCGTGGCCGGTGCCTCCATCCGCGTCATCTCCCGCGCGACAACATCGATCGCCTGATCGATCGCCGACGCCGGCTCGCTGTCTGCCGGGCTGGAGCCCGGCGATCCCAGGATCATGCTCGCCTCCGACATTCCCCGCCTGTTCTCATCCATATCTGCATCCGCCCTAGTTCCAATCCCGAACGCGTCTTGTCACGCTGAAGCGGGGCGATTCCAGCTCGCAACGGATCGGACAGTTGGTCAGCTTGACACCCCTGGGATCGCCGGGCTCCAGCCCGGCCTCCGGCGCGACGCCCCGCCAATCCCTAATCCCTAATCCCTGGAGGCGCTAGCTGCCCCCGTATCCCAGCTCCGCCAGCTTGCCCTTTAACTGCCGCTTCGACTCGGCGACCCGCCATTTGACGGTTCCGAGCGGGATCCCCAGCATCCCGGCAATCTCCTCGTAGGTGTGCTCGCCCGACGTGGTCAGCAGAAGCACATCCCGCAGCTTCGGCGACAGCCCCGAAATCAGGCGTTTCAGGTGAGCGCCAAGTTCAGAGTCGATGAGCGTCCGCTCCTGCCCGCGCGACGGGTCCGGCCACTCCCATTCCGTGCCTTCGGCCGGCGCGACGAACCGGCGCAACAGGGCCCTTACGCTCCGGCGCCTCGTGAGGGCCTTTCGCCACGCGATCGACAGGAGCCAGGTCTTGAAACTGGCCTGTTCCCGAAAATCGGCGAGGTATCGAAAGGCCGCCACAAATGCCTCCTGCGTCACTTCTTCGGCATCGTCCGGGGACCCCAGCGCGGCCAGCGCCGTCCGGAAGGCCGATGTCCGGTGCCGGTCGACCAGGACCCCAAACGCGGCGTGATCGCCACGCCGGGCCCGTTCGACCAGCTCCGAATCGCTCACACCAGAAGTAGACACATGCAGTCCGTGGTTGGTTGGGTGGAATGTACAGTACACTGACGAGTCTGCCGCCGCTGCAGTCGGGGCGGAGGCAGCAGTCCTCGTGTGTCGCACTGCGGCTCGGACCCTGTGCAATCCCAGTCTGTGAATCGTGTCAGGGCCGGAAGGCAGCAGCACTAAGCGGGTCCTGTGATGTGCCGCAGGACAACCCGGGCCGCAGTGGGGGGCATGAGGATGCTCGTAGGCGCGAGGCGCGAGGGAAGAACGCTTGGCAATGCCTGTCGCCCAACGCCTATCGCCTAACGCCTGAATTCTATCGCCTAACGCCTCGCGCCTAACGCCTGTTTCGTATGTCCTACACCGTCATTGCCCGCCGCTGGCGGCCGCAGAAGCTCGACGAAGTGATCGGCCAGCGCGCCGTTACCCAGACGCTGCGCAACGCCATGTCGAGCGGCCGCGTCGCGCAGGCCTTCGTGTTTGCCGGGCCGCGCGGCGTCGGCAAGACCACCACCGCCCGCATCCTGGCGCGGATGCTCAACTGCGCCAACGGCCCGACGGCCGATCCGTGTGGTACCTGCGATCCCTGCCGCGAGATCGCGGAAGGCCGCGACATGGACGTGCTCGAAATCGACGCCGCCACGCATACCGGCATCGACAACGTCCGCGAAGTGATCATCTCGGGACTGGCCATCGTGCCGGTCCGCGACAAGTACAAGATCTTCATCATCGACGAGGTCCATCAGCTCTCCGCCTCGTCATTTAACGCATTGCTCAAGTCGATCGAAGAGCCGCCGCCCCATGTGACCTTCATCATGGCGACGACGGCGCTCGATAAGATTCCCGAGACGATTGCGTCGCGTTCGCAGGTCTTTGAGTTCAAGACCATCTCGAGCCGCGCCATTGGCGACCAATTGAAAAAGATCGCGGTTGCCGACGGCATCACGGCGTCCGACGAAGCCATTGCGCTGGTTGCGCGGGCGGCCGAGGGCAGCATGCGCGATGCCGAGACGGCCTTCGACCAGGTGCTGGCGTTCGCCGGCAATACGGTTGGTGTCGAAGACGTCGCGACGGTGCTGGGCCTGGTCGGACGCGATCTGCTGTTCGACGTGCTGACGGCGGTCGCCGACGAGAACGGTGCCGCGGCATTTGAACTGGCCGGCCGCGCGGTCGAAGCCGGCTACGACCTGCGGCTGCTGTGCCGCGAACTGGCTCGCCTGGTTCGCGACCTGCTGGTGCTGTCGATTGACGAGACACGTTTCACAGACACCGACATCGCGCCCGAGCAGGATCACGAGCGGCTGAAACTGCTGCTGCCACGGTTCTCGCGCGAAGATCTGCTGCGCGCCTTCGACGTACTCGCGCGGGCCGAAAGCGAGATCAAGGGCGCCGCCGAGCCGCGCTATCACCTGGAGATGGCGCTGCTGCGTTGGATTCACCTGCGCAAGCTGACGCCGCTCTCCGATCTGATCGAGCAACTGCAGGGCCGGTCGCCTGCTGCCGCGCCGCCGCCGCGCGTGGCGGCCGCGCCTCCGACGCATCGACAGTCAGCGCCGGCGCCTCCGCCATTCTCGGCGCCGTCGGCGGCCGCTCCATCCGTCGCGGCGTCATCGTCGTCGGCCACTGTTGCCCGCCGGGTGGTGAGAGAGACATCGAGGCCGCCGATCGCGCCACCACGCTCAACGCCGCCGCCTCCAGCCGTCGCGCCCGAACGGTCCGCTGCGCCGCCCAGCCAACCTGCCGGTGCGGGTGGCAGCGTCAAGGACACCTATCTCGAGGAGATTCGCAAGGCGCGAGGGGCGTTCTACGGATCGGTGGTCGCACAGGCGCAGCGGATCGAATTCGAGTCCGACCGCATCGTTTTCCGGTTTACCGACGCGCAGAAGTTCCAGGCCGACCAGGTGTGGCAGAACAAGGACTGGCTCGAGAAACTCGCGCTGCAGGTGGCCGGACGCAGGCTCGCCGTCGCCGCGGAGTCTGTGAGAGCCGAGACGTCAGCGCGCGCGGCCACCTCACCTGGTGCCAGCGCTGATCAGGTGAAGCAGGAAGCCTCTCTCAAGGCCGAGGCCCTGGCGAGCCCGACGGTCCAGGCGCTGCTCGGGATTTTCGCCGCTGACATCACGGATGTGACGGAGCTCAAGAAGAAGTCATGAACATTCAGCAGATGATGAAGCAGGCGCAGCAGATGCAGGAGCAGATGCAGCGCCAGATGGCCGAGATGCGCATCGAAGCCAGCGCCGGCGGCGGCATGGTGACCGTCGTCATCAACGGCCTCAAGCAACTCCAGTCGCTCAAACTCGATCCCGAGGTCGTCAACAAGGATGATGTCGAAATGCTGCAGGATCTGATTCTTGCGGCGATCAACGACGCCAGCCGGAAGGCCGACGACGCGATGTCGCAGCAGGTCGGCGGCATGATGGGCGGGATGAAGATCCCGGGATTGTCCTGAGGCACGGCATCGCATGTCCCAGCCGGAACCCCTCACACGCCTGATCGACCAGTTGCAGCGCCTGCCCGGCATTGGCCGCAAGAGCGCGCAGCGCCTGGCGTTTCACGTGTTGAAGAGCACACGCGAGGATGCCGAACGGCTGGCTGATGCGATCCTCGATGTGAAGGAACGCGTCACCTACTGTTCGACCTGCAACAACGTGACCGACGTCGACCCGTGCCCGCTCTGCACGGATTCGTCCCGGAACACGCGCGTCATCTGCGTGGTGGAAGAGCCCCAGAACGTGCTCGTGATTGATCGGGCCCGCGACTACAACGGCCTCTATCATGTGCTGATGGGCGCGCTGTCGCCGCTGCAGGGGATCGGGCCAGGCGACCTGCGCATCAAGAGTCTGCTCGCGCGGGTGGACACCGGCGGGGTGGAAGAGATTATCCTTGCGACCAACCCGAACGTCGAAGGCGAGGCGACCGCCATCTACCTGGCGCGGCTGCTCAAGCCGCTGGGCGTGCGGGTGACGAGGATCGCGATGGGCGTGCCTGTTGGCAGCGATCTCGAGTACACCGACGATGTGACGATGCACAAGGCGATGGAAGGGCGCCGGGAGGTCTGACATGCTTCCACTTTCGTATCAACTTCCCGCGGCGGTCGCCCTGATGGCCGGTGGCGTGGTCACCTGCTTTGCCGGGTATCGGCTGTTTCGCTTCGTGCTTGGCGCCTACGGCTTTATTCTGGGCGCGCTGGTGGCCAGCTCGATGGTCGGCACCGCCGACACCTGGGCGATCGTCGTGTCTGCCATCGCAGGCGGCGCGGTGGGCGCGCTGATCCTGGTGGCCGGCTACTTCGTCGGGGTGGCGCTGGTCGGCGCGGGCACGGCGGCGTTTCTGCTGAATGTCATCTACACGCCGTGGCGCGGCGAACCGCAGTGGGTGCTGGTGATCGTGGCCGCCGCCATCGGTGCGTTCGTGGCGATCTGGTTCCAGCGCCACGTTATCGTCGCCGCCACCGCGTTTGGCGGCGCGTGGACCATGCTGGTGGGGCTCGCGGCGCTGATGGCCGGGAAGAGCGCGAAAGCGGCGTCAGCCACGACCGATGTCTGGGTGGTGTATCCCAGCGCAGCCGGGTTGCCCGCCACGTGGGTGTATGCGGCCTGGATTGTCCTCAGCCTGGTCGGCATGTACGTGCAGTTCCATGCCGGCGGCAAGCAGAAGCAGAAGAAGAAGCAGTAGCAGAAGACGGAGTGATGCACATGTGCTACCGATCGCGGCTCGTGTCCTCGTTGTTGCTGGCGTGGATCGTGATGTTCGCCGCAGTGCAGGGGCAGGCTGGCCCGCCTGCGAAGCCCGCAGCGCCATCGCCCGCTACGGCAGCCGCGCCAAGTCAGGCTGCACCGGCTCGCACCGTGGCAACAACCGCCAAACAGCCGGCCGCCTTTGATCTCGCGAAGCAGCCCACGCTGTTTGTCGTCGGCTACGCGCACCTGGACACCCAGTGGCGGTGGGACTATCCAACCACCATTCGCGAGTATCTGCCGAAGACCATCCGCGACAACTTCGCGCTCTTCGAGAAGTACCCGAATTACGTGTTCAACTTCAGCGGCTCGAACCGCTATCGAATGATCAAGGAGTACTACCCGGCCGACTATGAGAAGGTGAAGAAGGCGATTGCGGCCGGCCGGTGGTTCCCGTCGGGATCGTCGGTCGAGGAGAACGACGTCAACTCGCCGTCGGCCGAGTCGATCATCCGCCAGATTCTGTACGGCACGCAGTACTTCAAGCGGGAGTTCGGCAAGACCAGCGCGGAGTTCATGCTGCCGGATTGCTTCGGCTTCCCGGCGTCGCTGCCAACCCTTCTCGCGCATGCCGGCATCAAGGGATTCTCGACGCAGAAGCTGTCGTCGAGCTGGCAGCCGGCGGCCCGGGTGGGTGGACCGGGTTCGCCCGAGAAGACGCCGGATGGCATTCCGTTCAACGTCGGGATCTGGGAAGGGCCCGACGGCAAGACGATTCTCGCTGCGCTCAATCCCGGCAGCTACGGCGGATCGGTGACCTATGACCTGAGCAAGACGCCGCCGCCGCCGCCGCCGGCCAATCCGTCGACTCCGCAGCAGCAGGCGCCCAGGCCGCTGGTTGACTGGCCCGCGCGCATCGCGTTCAACGGGCAGGTGACGGGGGTCTTTACCGACTACATGTATTACGGCACCGGCGACACCGGCGGCACGCCCAGCGAGCCTTCGGTCAAGCTGATGGACGCCATCGTCGCGAAGCGCAAGACCGTGCTGCCGCCCGCGTTCTCCACTCGCGGCGGGTCCCAGTCCGGTCAGCCGCAACCGCCGCCGCCTCCCGGCGTCGAATCGCTGGTGGGCGATGGTCCGGTCAGAATCGTGTCGGCGACCGCGGAGCAGATGTTCCTGAACATCAAGCCCGAGCAGACGGCGAAGCTGCCGCGTTACAAGGGTGATCTCGAACTCATCAACCACTCGGCCGGGTCCATCACGTCGCAGGCGTATCTGAAGCGGTGGAATCGGATGAACGAAGTGCTTGCCGACAACGCCGAGCGGGCATCGGTCGCCGCCGCGTGGCTGGGTGGTCGGCCGTATCCGCAGCGGCGGCTGAACGACGCGTGGACGCTCGTGATGGGCGGACAGTTCCACGACATCATTCCCGGCACGAGCATCCCGAAGGCGTACGAGTACTCGTGGAATGACGAAGTGCTGGCGATGAACCAGTTCGCCGGCGTGCTGACCAGCGCCGTCGACGCGGTGGCCTCTGCGATGAACACACAGGTGACGGGCACGCCCATCGTCGTCTACAACCCCCTGAACATCGCGCGCGAGGACCTCGTGGAGGCGACAGTGCCGTTTGCGGCCGGTGCGCCAAAGGCCGTGCGGGTTGTCGGGCCAGACGGCAAGGATGTGCCTGCGCAGTTGACCGCCGGCAACAAGGTGCTCTTCGTCGCGCGCGTGCCGTCGGTCGGGTACGCGGTGTTCGACGTGCAGGCGGCCGATGCGGCAGCGACGTCGGCACTGAGCGTCACCAACTCCTCGCTCGAGAACGCGCGCTACCGGGTGACGCTCAACCAGAACGGCGATGTTGCGAGCCTTTTCGACAAGGCGACGGGCAAGGAACTGCTCGCTGCGCCGGCGCGGCTCGAAATCAAGACAGACAACCCGCGCAACTGGCCCGCGTGGAACATGGATTACGAAGACCAGATGCGCGCGCCTCGGGCGTATGTCTCAGGTCCGGCCAAGGTCCGTATCGTCGAGAACGGGCCGGCTCGCGTCGCCCTTGAAGTGACGCGGGAGACCGAGGGATCGACGTTCGTCCAGACGATTCGGCTGTCGGCCGGCGATGCGGGAACCCGGGTCGAGTTCGCCAACGCGATCGACTGGAAGACGAAGGAGGCACACCTCAAGGCGGTGTTCCCATTGACCGCTGCCAATACGGTGGCCACCTACAACTGGGACGTCGGCACGATCGAGCGCACGCCCAACGACGAGCGGCAGTTCGAGGTGGCGTCGCACCAGTGGTTCGATCTCACCGACAAGGGCGGCGCATTTGGCGTCACCGTGTTGTCCGACAGCAAGATCGCCTCCGACAGGCCGGACGATCACACGCTCCGGCTGACGCTCATCCGCACGCCTGGCACGCGCGGCGGCTACGAGGATCAGGGCACGCAGGACCTCGGCCATCACGAGTTCGTCTACGGGCTTGCCGGCCATGCAAACGGCTGGCGTCAGGCGCAGACCGACTGGCAGGGGCAACGGCTCAATCAGCCGCTGGTCGCGTTCGAGAGCCCGAAGCATGCCGGTGCGCTCGGCAGGAGTTTCTCGCTCCTCACGCTCAACAACACCCGCCTGCGCGTCCTCGCGGTGAAGAAGGCCGAGCAGAGCGACGAGGTCATCGTTCGCCTTGTTGAACTCGACGGCCAGAAGGCCGATAACGTGCGCCTGACGTTTGCCGCGCCGCTTGTGACCGCGCGCGAAATCAACGGTGTGGAGTCGCCGGTTGGATCGGCCACCATCGCCGACGGTGAACTGGTGACGAACTTCGGTCCGTATCAGCCGCGGACGTTCGCGGTGAAGATCGGCGCGTCACCCACACGAGTGACGACGCCGGTGTCGCGTCAGGTGACGCTGCCGTACAACCAGGCCGTCGCTTCCCGCGATGGATCCGTATCGGGTGGACGGTTCGATGCTTCGGGTCGGAGCCTGCCGGCGGAAATGCTGCCCGGTGAGATCACGTTCGGCGCGATTCGCTTCAGCCTGGCGTCGCCCGACAAGTTTAATGCTGTCATCCCTCGCGGTCAGACGATCGATTTGCCAGCCGGCACGTTCACGCGTTTGTATGTGTTGGCGGCGGCGTCGGAAGGTGATCAGCGCGTGATCGTGAAGATCGGCGAGACTCCTGTCGAGCTGACGATCCAGGATTGGGGCGGCTACATCGGGCAGTGGGACAACCGGATCTGGAAGGCCCGCGAAGAACCCGTTCCGCCACGGCAGGGAGCGCCCGCGCCGCCGCCCGGCACACCAGTGCGCATGCGTACCGTGATGGACTACGCGGGCTTGACGCCCGGCTTCATCAAGCGCACGCCGGTCGCCTGGTTCTCGTCACATCGGCACGCGACCGATGGCAGCAACGACGTGTATGCATATGCCTACCTGTATGTGTATGCGATCGATGTGCCGGCTGGCGCGAAGACCGTGACGTTGCCGGTGTCGGAGCGGGTGAAGATCCTGGCGATGTCTGTGGTCAACGAGAGCGCTCTGACGCGCCCGGCGCAACCGCTGTACGACACCCTCGACCGATAGGACCCGGGGGGCGCGATAAGTCGCGCCAGGCCTGGATTCCGGCGTTCGCCGGAATGACGAGACAAGAACCCGTAGAGGCGGGCCATGTAGCGGGTGAATTCCTGGGAGCGCCGGGCTCCAGCCCGGCATGCGTCCCGGCCACGCTAGAGCGTGGCGATCCGTGCGCCTGTAAGTGTGCCATGACCCGAGAGGTGCAAGTCCTCTCCAGGCAAACGCTCTCCGGCCTGAAGCCGACGATTACTGCGCCGCCGCGAGGCGGGGTGGGGAGCTATCGGAGGCGAGCGAC